>NZ_CAXIAK010000021.1:0-48720 GCF_964021665.1 uncultured Acidovorax sp. | reverse complement strand
CGTCGTTTACAGACGTGCGGCGATTTCCATCACTACTATTCGCTAGAAGAGCCTGATTTTGGCTCTTTGCGCTTATGGGATAAGCGCCACCCGCTATTGATTCAATAGCAAAATCACCTCAGGCGTTCACTGGCCCAACACCGACTCACCAGCCATGGTGGTGCCGGGTCCGAGCATGACGCAGGCACCGCCGATACTTGCCCCAGAACCTTGATGACATTGGACGCTGCATGACCCCCGCCTCCCCTCACATCCTGCAAGTACTCACCGGCACCGTGGCCCCGCTGGGCGCCGCTGGCAAGTCCAGTGCCATTGCCAAGCAGCCGGTGGCTGGCCCGGCGGCCATCGGCCCGCTGGGGCTGCAGGGCGATGCACAGGCCGACCTGCGCGTGCACGGCGGGCCCGACAAGGCGGTGCACCTGTACGCCTGGGCACATTACGCTGCATGGCGCGCAGAGCTGGGCGATGCCCCGGTGCTGCAAGCGCCGGGGGCGTTTGGCGAGAACCTGGCGGTGGCGGGGCTGGACGAAGCGGGCGTTTGCATTGGCGACCACTGGCGCGCAGGCAGCGCGGTGCTGGAAGTTACCCAGGGCCGCCAGCCCTGCTGGAAGCTGAACCTGCGCTTTGGCGTGCCCGACATGTCGGCCCGCGTGCAAAACACGCTGCGTGCCGGCTGGTATTGCCGCACCCTGCAAGCGGGCGTGGTGCAGGCGGGTGATGCGCTGGAACTGCTGGAGCGGCCCCGCCCCGGCTGGACGGTACAGCGCCTGCTGGCCCTGATCCGCGACCGTGAATGCCACCCTGCCGTGCTCAACGATGTGCTGGCGCTGCCGCTGCCGCCTTCCTGGCACAAGCTGTTCACCCGGCGGCGCGATCAGGGGCAAGCCGAAGACTGGGCTGCCCGCCTGCGGGGGTAGACAGGGCTAACGCACCGCCAGCTTGGTCTGGTCGTACACCGGTTGCGCGGGCAAGTCCTGCAGGTGGCGCGTGTCGGCCCAGTGCAGCACTTCAATGGCACCGCCCTGCACGCGCACGCGGTTCAGGCCCGCGTTGGGAATATCGCTTTGGCGGGGCCCGTCCAGCCCCAGGCCCTGGGCGGTGCGCCACACCATATCGAGCACGCCGCCGTGCGTGACCACCAGCACCGTCTTGCCCGCGTACTGCTGCGCAATGCGCTGCACTGCGTCCATCACGCGGGTGTGGAACTGGCGGGTGGTTTCGCCCCCGGGCATGCCGTAGTCGGACTCAAAGCGCACCCAGCGCTCCCAGGCCTCGGCATGCTCGGTTTTCACGTCTTGCACACGCAGCCCGTCCACAATGCCAAAGTTTTGCTCGCGCAGCCCGGGGTCTGCCACGGCGTCCAGTGACAGGTGGGGCAACAGCGCCTGCGCCGCAGGCTCGGCCGTCTGCCGCGTGCGCAGCAGGTCGCTGCACACCAGGTGCTCCACACCGAACCGCTCCGCCAGCAACCGCTGCGCCACGCGGCGGGCTTGCTCCAGGCCCGTGGCGTTCAGCGGCACATCCACCTGGCCTTGAAAGCGCAGCTCGCGGTTCCAGTCGGTTTCGCCGTGGCGGATGAGGATGAGTTCGGTCATGGTGGAATGGTGCTGTGCGCTTATTACAAGAAAAAAACGGCCCTAGCGCAATTGGAAAAAGCGCCAGAAGCTATGCTTTTCATAGCAAAAGAGACCATCAGCGTTGCGATGTGGCCAGACGCACAGCCAGCCCCAGGAACACCACCCCCGCCACCCGGTTGAGCCACTGCTGCGCGCGCGGCGAGCGCAGCAGCAAAGACCCGAACACCCCCGAAAAACAGGCGATGGCTCCAAACACCAGCAGGGTGGCCACGATGAACACCAAGCCCAGCACCATGAGCTGGCCGCCCATGGCGCCACGCGCAGGGTCAGCAAACTGGGGCAGGAAGGCCAGGAAGAACACCAGCACCTTGGGGTTGCTCAGGTTCATCGCCATGCCGCGCCCCACCATGCGCCACAGGCTGGGTGCGGCTGTGGGCACAGTGCCCTGCGCGCCAGCGTCAGGCCCGGCAGACGACAACGGTGCCCGCAGAGCCTGCCACGCCAGGTACGCCAGGTAGGCCGCACCCAGCAGCTTGAGCACAGTGAACGCCACCGCCGACGCCGCAAACACCGCCGCCAGGCCCAGCGCCACCGCACCCGTGTGCACCACCAGCCCGCAGCACAGACCCACCACCACGGCCATGCCGGCGCGCCAGCCACGCTGGGCCGACTGCAGCAGCACAAAAATGTTGTCGGGCCCGGGAGTGAGGCCCAGCAGGATGGACACGCCCAAGAAGGCAATCAGGGTATCGGCAGAAGGCATGGCGAAAGTTGGCAAAAGCACGTGACACAAACAGACACCCATTGTGCCGGGTGTGCGGTGCCATGCGGCTACGGGCCAACGCGGGAGGCGGCGGAGGGGTTGAGCGACTAACACGCCCCAGCGAAGCTGGCCCTGGCCAAGTGTTCCGTCGCAGGCAGTACGCGTAGTGCGACAAGACGGGACGACAACGCCAGGGGGGTGGTGTTAGGCGCTCTCAGCGCATGCGCACCACGATGACCTTGGTGCGCGACTGGCAGCCAGGCCCCTCGTAGGGAGGGCTGTCGCGCTCCCAGCCGGGGCCGGGCGAGGTCTGGGCGCACACCCGTGCGCCATCGACCTTGCTGCGCCAGTAATACCAAGGCGCCGGGGCTGCGTGCAAGGGTAGCGCCAGCCACAGCAACCACGCGGTCAGCACCAGCCCGGCAACAGACGAGGGTCTGCGATGGCTCGCAGGGTGGGCCAGGTGGTAGCCCAGGGGTTTGATGGGCTTCATGCGCCAGATGCGCCCCAGGGCGCGGTCACGATCCATCCTTCCAGCGTATCCAGCCCCGGGGGCAGGCCGTACAAGGGGTCGCCTTGATCGTACTGTTGCTGTGCCCACGCGGCTTGCAGCAGGCACAGCACGGCGTCCAGGCTGTCGCCGCTGGCGTCCTGAACCAGCGCATCACGCTGGGCATGGCTGAGTTTGAGGCGCAGGCCAAGCCGGGTCTGGCCCAGCTCCAGCGCGTTCACCAGGTCCTTGCGGGCAATGAAGCGATCAGGGGTCTGCTTGGCGCGGTCATCGCTTTTGTAGCTGCGCCGCTGCAGCACCTCGCGCGCCAGCAGGCCGGGGTAGGCCTCCAGCGCCACGCGCTGTGCATCGCCCGTGCCGGGCGGCATCAGGCCCGGCAGGTAAACGCCGGCATCCAGCAACAGCGGAAGGCCGGCGTGCAGCATGTAGGTCACGGGCGGGTTCACCCATTTCATCGAGGGGCTGGAGCCTGCAGGCCCGTCTGTAGCGCGGTGGGCAAACTTGCCGCCCACGGGCCGGGCATCGCAAAACCCTGCAAAGGCCTCGCGGATCTGCTCGCGCGTGAGGCTGCGGTAGTGCTGGATGCACGCACGCCAACCGGTGGGCCAGCCCAGCGTGGTGACCAGTTCGCGCGGCAGGCCAAAGGGCAAGTCAAACCCGCCCACCCACGGCTGCGGCTGAGCCAGCCACTGGGCCAAAGCAGGCAAGGTCTCGATGCGCTCCAACCCCAGCAATTGCACGCGCGCACCATCGCGGCGGCCCAGTGCCAGCACGATGGGTTTGCTGCGGCTGGGGCTGCTGGAGAAGTCGCAGCCGATCAAATCAAAAACAACGGCGGAAGACATGGCAGCGCTCATCCTAAAGCCAGCGCCGTGACGCCCGCGGCAATGCACACCGCCCCGCACACGCGCGCCAGCCGGTCGCCCTCGCCCAGCAAGTGCCCGCCGATTAGCGCGGCAAACAGCATGGACACCTCACGCGCCGGGGCCACGTGCGACAGGGGTGCCTGCTGCATGGCATACAGCACCAGCACATAGGCCACCGGGCTGACCACAGCCACCAGCAAAGCAAAGCGCCACTGCGCCAGCCACAGCGTGCGGGCCTTGGGCAAGTCGCGCAGCACCACGGGGGCCAGCAGGCCCACGCGCACGAAATTGCCCATGTAGTCGATGAGGATGGGCGACATCAGCAGCACCTTGACGGCATAGCCATCCACCACCGTGTAGCTGGCGATGAACGCCCCCGTGAGCAGCCCGTAGGCGATGCCCTTGTGCACCCGCTGGCGCGCGGCAGGGTCGTGCGCCGCGCGCAGCAGCCCGGGGCCACCGGCAATCAGAAACACCCCGCCCACCACACCAGCAATGCCCAAAGCCCCCAGCGCTGAAATCTGCTCACCCAACAGCGTGATGGCCACCAGCGACGACAAGAGCGGCCCCGAGCCCCGCGCCAGCGGGTACACCACCGTGAGGTCTGCCTTGCGGTAGCCACGCAGCAAGATGACGTAATACACCACATGCAGCACGCCGCTGGCCACCACAAAGCCCCACTCCACCGCGCCCCACAGCGGCACGGCATCGCGCCCCAGCCACCAGCCCAGCGGTGCCCAGAAGAACATCATGAGCACCGAGGTAAAAAATGCAAACCGCGAGTCGCCCCCCGCCTTTTTGGCAGCAATGTTCCAGCAGGCATGGATGAGCCCGGCGAGGATGATGAGGGCGAAGGCGTTGAGGGTCACGGGTAAAAAAGACAGGCTTGAATGCAAAAAGCCGCAGCGCCTGTGGGCTGCGGCTCGGTGTAGCGTGAAAGGACCTAACGATTGAGGGGCTGCATGCCGCTCAAGGCATACGCCACTGGCGCGGCCCAAGCCGGAGGCCACCGTGCAAGGGCCGCCCCGCCGCACTGGTGGCGTCCCCCTGCCCGCACCGCGCAGCGGTGCGAGAGCGGGGGGAAGGCGCGCAGCGCCTCAGGGGGGTGATCCTTATGCCCTTCCGATGATGGAGGCCGTGGCCATCAACTCTTCGAGCAACGCAAACGACACCTTGCCCGACACGGTGTAAGGGTCCAGCTCGGGCTTTTCAGAGTATTTGAGCAAGATGGAGTGGTTGATCTTGGAGAGATTGACCTGCCCCATGGTCCAGCCACCAAAACGGCGCTCTGCAATTTCTTCGTAGTGCAGCAGTTCCACATTCTTGTGGCGTGGGTCGCGCTGGATGTGGCCGTACAGCTCGCTCACCGCAGAACGGCCGCCTTCAATGGCTTGCAGGAACACGCCGCCGCCGTAGCAAAGCACGCCGGTGATGCCCGAGCCGGGGTTGTGCTGGCGAGACTGCGTGAGGATGGCTTCGATGGCCTGGGCCGAGGTGTCCACCGCGCGGCTGGCGTAAAGCAGGCGTACCAACATGTTCAGTTCTTTCCAGGGATGAGGGAGAGGAATTCGCGCCGCAGGGCGCTGTCCTTGAGGAACACGCCACGCATGACCGAGTTGATCATCTTGCTGTCCATGTCGCGCACGCCGCGCCAGGACATGCAGAAGTGGCTGGCTTCCATCACGATGGCCAGGCCGTCGGGCTGGGTCTTTTCCATGATGAGGTCGGCAAGTTGCACCACGGCTTCTTCCTGAATCTGCGGGCGGCCCATGATCCAGTCCACCAGGCGCGCGTATTTGGACAGGCCAATCACGTTGGTGTGTTCGTTGGGCATCACGCCGATCCAGATCTTGCCGATCACGGGGCAGAAATGGTGGCTGCAGGCGCTGCGCACGGTGAGCGGGCCGACGATCATCAGCTCGTTGAGGTGCTCGGCGTTGGGGAATTCGGTGATCGGCGGCGCGGCAACGTAGCGGCCTTTGAACACCTCATTGAGGTACATCTTGGCCACGCGGCGCGCGGTGTTGTTGGTGTTGTGGTCGCCAGCGGTGTCGATCACCATGCTGTCGAGCACGCCCTGCATCTTCTCTTCCACCTCGTCCAGCAGCTTTTCCAGCTCGCCGGGCTCGATGAATTCAGCGATGTTGTCGTTGGCGTTGAAGCGTTTGCGTGCGGCGTTGATCCGCTCGCGGATCTTCACGGAAACGGGGGTGCCTTCTTCATCCGGCAAGGTGGTCGTCATAACGGCGGCGGGTTGACTGGACATGGGCAGATCGTAACAGCGAACGGATGGGCAGGCGTTGCAAGGGTTTTAGGCCTCCAGCGCTTTACCAACAAGCGCCAGCAGCTATCAAATCAATAGCAACAGGGTTTTTGGACCGATCAGTATCGGTGGCCGGTGAGCCACAGGGCCAACCGCATCAGGCCAAAGGCCAGCCGATCGAGCACGCGCTGGCGCAGCGGGCGACCGGCGTAGCGGGCGGGGTCCATGCGGCGGCCTGCGTGCTGCATGGCGTGCACCAGGCGCTGGCGCAGGTCGCAGGCAAAGGCGGCGTCTTCCACCACCACGTTGGCTTCGCGGGCCAGCAGCAGGCTCAAGGGGTCCAGGTTGGACGAGCCCACCGTGGCCCAGGGCCGATCGCCCATCGCATCCACCACCGCCACCTTGGCGTGCAAAAAGCTCGGCGCGTATTCGTGGATCTCCACCCCCGCCTCCAGCAGCGCCCCATACACCGGGCGCGCCGCGTGGTACTGCATGAAGTACTCATAACGCCCCTGCAGCAGCAGGCGCACCCGCACGCCCCGGCGGGCCGCCATCAGCAAGGCCTTGCGCAGCTTGCGGCCCGGCACGAAGTAGGCGTTGGCAATGATGACCTCGTGCCGCGCGGAGCCAATGGCACGCAGGTAGGTTTTTTCAATGCGGGCGCGGTTGCGAACGTTGTCGCGCAGCACCAGGGCGGCGCGCACTTGGCCACCGCTGCCGCGCGGCTGACCGATTTGCTGCTCGGCATGGCGCTGGGCGCTGGCGGCGCGCAGCGCCTGCAGGGCTTCGGGCAGGCGGCGCTGGCGCACATCGCGCACGGCCTGCATGCGCCACCACAGTTGCTCCATGGCATCGCTGGCCTGCAGCACCAGGCTGCCGGTGGCACGCACCGCAAAGTCAAAGCGCGGGGCGTCCAGCGCACCATGGTTGGGGTCGTGAAAATCATCGAGTACGTTGATGCCGCCGCAAAACAGCACCCGCCCGTCCACCACGCACAGCTTGCGGTGCAGGCGCCGCCAGCGGCTGGGCAGCAGCAGGCCAAAACGACCCAAGGGGGAATACACCCGCCACTGCACACCGGCCGCAGTGAGGCGGGCAGCCCAGGGGGCAGGCAAGCGGCCGGTGCCTACGCCGTCCACCACCAGATGCGTGCGCACGCCGCGCTGCGCCGCACGGGCCAGCGCTTCGCCCACGCTGCTGCCCGCGCCGGTGAAGTCGAAGATATAGGTTTCAAACTGAATGTCAGACAGGGCTGCATCCATGGCCTCGACCAGCGCCGGGAAAAGCTCCTGTGCGCCCTGGTACAGGCGCACATCGTGGTCGTGCGCAAACTCAGGTGTGGGACTCATGGCCGTGCAAATTGCCCCAGGGGATCAACGCGCACACATCAGAGCCGGAATTCGGCAATCAGCGGCAAATGGTCGGACATGCGCCACCAGATGCGCCCGCGGGGCACATGCAGGCTCACAGGCGTGAGGCCCCGCGCGTACACATGGTCCAGCTGCGCCAGCGGCAGCCGGGCCGGGTAGGTGTAGGCCCTGGGCGCTTCAAATTCCAGCAAGCCGTAGCCCCCCAGAATACGCTTGAGCTGGGGGCCCCAGTCGTTGAAATCTCCGGCCACCACCACGGGCTCGCCTGGGGGCACCTCACGCTCGATGAATTGGTGCAGGCGCTGCACCTGCCGCACCCGGCTGCCCGGGATCAAGCCCAGATGCACCACGATGGCGTGCACCAGGCGGTTTTGCACCTGCACCTGCACATGCAGCAGGCCGCGCTGCTCGAAACGGTGGTCCGAGATGTCTTCGTGCTGGTGCCCCACCACCGGCCAGCGGGTCAGCAGCGCATTGCCATGTTCACCATGCTTGGTGATGGCATTGGTGCGGTAGACGGCTTCGTAGCCCTCCGGGGCCAGAAAGTCGGCCTGGGGCAGCTCTGGCCAATGGTGAAAGTAGCGCTGTTCGCGCCGGTGCAGCTTGCGCACCTCTTGCAGGCAGACCAGGTCAGCGTCCAGCTGCTCCACGGCCAGGCCCAGGTTATGGATCTCCAGCCTGCGCGCAGGGCCCAGGCCCTGCACACCCTTGTGGATGTTGTACGTGGCGACGCGCAAAATATCGGTGTGCTCCATGCCACCGATTGTGTCGCAACCCGGGACAACGGGCTTTCCCGCATCCGCCGCAGGGCCCCAATGGGCCTACACTAGCGCGAACTCACCCCACATTCGTGTGCCTACAGGACACCGCAGCCGTCAATGGCCACAGGCAAAGATTCGGAACCACAAGAAGTCCAGGCGTTGGTCATTGACAGCAACGCCACTTCACGCAGCATTTTGGTGGCCCAACTGCGTGAATACGGGGTGACCAAGGTGGTTCAGTGCAGCAGGGTGCGCGACGCCCGAAGCCGGCTGGAGCACACGGTGTTCGACTACGTGCTGTGCGAGCAGTATTTCACCGAGTCCAACCACTCTGGCCAAACCCTGCTGGACGACCTTCGCCGCGCGCAGTTGCTGCCCTTTTCCACCGTGTTTTTCATGGTCACCGCCGAGGCCTCGTATGCCGCAGTGGCGGAAGCCGCCGAGTCGGCGCTGGACGGCTATTTGCTCAAGCCCTTCACCCCCAGCACGCTGTTCGAGCGGCTGAGCCTGGCCAGGCTGCGCAAAGTCCACCTCAAGCCGATCTTCGATGCCATTGAGCAGGAGGACTTTGAAACGGCCGCCGCCCTGTGCACTGAGCGCTTTGAAGCACGCCAGCCCTACTGGCTTTACGCCGCACGCATCGGCACCGAACTGCTGCTGCGGCTGGGCCGCCACGCGCAGGCACGCACGTTGTTTGAGGCCGTGATTGCCGCACGCGCCCTGCCCTGGGCCAAGCTGGGCGTGGCACGCGCGCAGATCGAGTCAGGCCAGGCAGCGCGGGCCATCACCACCCTGCAGGGCCTGCTGGGTGAAGACACCTCGTTTGCCGACGCCTACGATGTGCTGGGCCGTGCGCAGGTGGAGCTAGGGCAGTTTGCGGAAGCCATCGAGACCTACCGCACCGCCAGCGAACTCACGCCCGACTCAGTGGTGCGCCTGCAAAAGCTGGGGATGATGTCGTATTACATGGGCGAGCGGGCCACCGCCACCCGTGTCTTGTCGCGCGCCGCGATGCTGGGGCTGGACTCCAAGCTGTTTGACTGCCAGTCGCTGGTGCTGCTCACTTTCGCGTACTTTGCCGACAACGATCGCAAGGGCATTGAGCGCTGCATGGCCGACTTTGCGCGGCTGCTGGAGCGCCACGAGAACACCGACAGCCCCCGCATCCTGCGCTTTGTGGAGGTATCGCGTACGCTGCAGCTCATCCAGCAGCGCCAGTTTTCACAAGCGGTGGAAGCGGTCAAAACCATGGCCAACGAAATCAATGCCCGCAGCTTTGATTTTGAGGCGGCCTGCAACCTTGGCAGCCTGCTGGCCGTGCTGACCACAACGTCGATTGATTTGAGCGAAGGCGCGGTATGGATCAGGTCGCTGGGCATGCGCTACGCCAACACGCGCGGGCTGTGTGAGCTGATGGCCAACGCGTGCAACATGTTCCCGCCGTATTCAGAGTCCATCCGGGAATGCCTGCTGGAAATCAACAAAACGGCCGAAAAAGCCATGGCGCGCAGCCTCTCGGGCGACGCAACCGGCGCCGTGCGCAGCTTGCTACGCTATGGCGCACAAACGCTGAACACGAAGCTGGTGGACTTGTCGCAGCAAGTGCTGCTGCGCCACCGCGACCGCATTGAAGAGCAAGAAGCCCTTCAGCAGGAAATTGACGCGCTGTGCGAGCGGTGCGGCGCGGCGCCCACCAAGGCCGTCCTGGGGCAAGACAGTGAACGGCACCCCGGCGGAGTTGTTATTCGAACCCGCGCCCGCTCTGCCGACAGCGACATCGCCGCCCAGCAACGTTTGCGCGCCGAGCGCGCTGGCACAGTGCAGACCTCGGGCGCAGACAGCAAACAGCCGCCACCCGACCCGGCAGATCCCCTCGACAAACTTCGTCTGCGCCCCAACTGACACAGCGGTTCCTACAAGGAATCGCTGGTTGTAGCCAGAGAAGTTAGCCTACATCCACCACCGACAAACGCGGCAACCAGAGGCAGGCTTCGGCATTGGAAGCAGAAAAACACAGGTCGGCAGCATCGAGCCAAGGCAGCCACTGAAAGCGCACGTGTTCGCGTGGATTGAGCACCACAGGCACCGCAGCAGGGACGCGCAAGCCAAACACCCGCTCGCGGTTGCGCGACACGTCAGGCGCATAGCGGTGGCGCCACTGTGGCCAGATGTCGTAATGGTTCTCCAGCCCGCAATCCGTGAGCCTGCAACCGGGCGCCTGCACATCAATTCCGGTTTCTTCCTGCACCTCACGGGCAGCCGTGACGTCCCACGGCTCACCCCAGTGGTCTTTGCTACCCGTGACCGATTGCCAATGCTCCACCCCCTGCGCCGTGTCCGCACGCTGGATCAACAACACCTCCAGCGCGGGCGTGTGGATGACCACCAGCACCGACTCCGGAATCTTGTAAGGCTTGTGAACCATGTGTAACCGCGCCATCGCTCCCACGTGAAGAAAGAAGGAGGCCCCGCCTCAGGGCCGACGTTGAGTGGCCACGGGCGGTGGAAGCCCCTTCGCCTGCAACATGCGCACCTGGGCTACCAGCTTGTTGTGGGCATCAAGAAAGGCCGCGGCAATCACTTTACCCTCGTTGGTATTGCTCCAGCCCGCACCCGCTCCACCGCCCAGGCGCCCAAACAGTGCGCCCGCCGCACCCAGGTCGGTGGTGCGTGCCGAGCCAGTAGCGGCCGCCACCTGCTCGGTGGTTTCGTTGTCGGTCAACAGCAGCGCGGTTTGCGCCTCCTTGAGCTTGACCTGCTCCGCCAAGCCAATCAGCCCCGCAATGTCACGCAGTACAGGAATCATCGCAATCACCCCCGCAATGCTGCGCCCGGCATCTTGTTCGCTGAAGGTGAGGCTGGGCACCAAGGTGTACTGCGCCTCATAGCCCTGCCCCTTGGCCACCGTAGATTTCTGCCGCAGCACCCCGGCCTCCTTGAGATCTTGCTCTCGGACGGTGGCACGCAACCCAGCAGATCGGTCTACCACCCGAAAACAACCGCTTTGCTGGGCTATCAGTCGAATCAGCGGCACAGGAGACGCCGGCAGGTGGTAGGCGCTGGAGACGGTGTAGCCGTTCGGGTTCTCTGCCAGCGCCAGCGTGGCCACCGGAGCGTCGCATCGGGTAAGGGATTTGTCGGCACCTTGCGCGCCCGCGGGGCCGGCAGAACCTGAGACGACCGAGCCGCCCTCACCCAACTCGGTCTTTTTCTCACCGCAACCCGCTACCACCAAGGCCGCCACCAGCAAAGCCACTGCACTCAGCCTTTGGGGTGTGCCATTCACGGAATTCTTCATTTTTTTACTCCCTGTATTCTTTTGAACGCTCCAACAAAAAAGCGGCCCAGACCTGAAGTCTGTGCCGCTTTGTCTCCTGCTACGTCATGCAACAGGGGTGCTTTGCGCCCGATCAGCTGGCTTTGACAGCGTCTGGGTTGCGCAAACGAATGTGCAGCTCGCGCAGTTGCTTCTCGTCCACTGGCGAGGGGGCCTGGGTCAACAGGTCCTGGGCACGCTGGGTCTTGGGGAAGGCGATCACGTCGCGGATCGATTCGGCACCTGTCATCAGCGTGATGAGGCGGTCCAAGCCAAAGGCCAGCCCACCGTGTGGAGGCGCGCCGTACTGCAGGGCGTCGAGCAGGTAGCCAAACTTGGCCTGCGCGTCTTCAGGCGTGATCTTGAGTGCTGTGAACACCTTGCTTTGCACATCAGCACGGTGGATACGCACCGAGCCGCCGCCCAGCTCCCAGCCGTTGAGCACCATGTCGTAGGCCTTGGCAAGGCACTTGCCTGGGTCGGTGTCCATGAGGTCCTCGTGGCCATCCTTGGGGCTGGTGAAAGGGTGGTGCACAGCCGTCCAGCGGTCTTCTTCCTCATCGTGCTCGAACATGGGGAAGTCCACCACCCACAGGGGAGCCCAACGGTTTTCGAACAGGCCATTCTTCTTGCCGAATTCGCTATGGCCGATCTTGATGCGCAGTGCACCGATGGCGTCGTTGACGATCTTCTCCTTGTCGGCACCGAAGAACAGCAAGTCGCCATCCTGCGCGCCAGAGCGCTTGAGCACTTCGGCCAGCGCAGCGTCGTGAATGTTCTTCACGATGGGCGACTGCAAGCCGTCACGGCCCTTGGCCAGTTCATTGACACGGATGTAAGCCAGACCCTTGGCACCGTAGATCTTGACGAACTCGGTGTAGGCATCGATCTCGCCACGGCTGATGCCGCCGTTTTCGGCAGAGCCACCGGGCACGCGCAGGGCCACCACGCGGCCACCCTTCATGTTCGCGGCGCCAGAGAACACCTTGAAGTCCACGTCCTTCATCACATCGGTCAGCTCGGTGAATTCGAGCTTCACGCGCAGATCAGGCTTGTCGGAGCCAAAACGGTGAGCGGCTTCCTGATACGTCATGATCGGGAACTCACCCAGGTCCACACCCAGTTGGGTCTGGAACACCTCGGTGATCATGCGCTGGAAGATGGCGCGGATTTCTTCTTCGTCCAGGAACGAGGTTTCGCAGTCGATCTGCGTGAACTCGGGCTGGCGGTCAGCGCGCAGGTCTTCGTCGCGGAAGCACTTGGTGATCTGGTAGTAGCGGTCGTAGCCAGCCACCATCAGCATCTGCTTGTAGAGCTGGGGCGACTGGGGCAGCGCGAAGAACTGGCCGTCATGCACGCGGCTGGGCACCAGGTAGTCACGCGCGCCTTCGGGCGTGCTCTTGCCCAGCATGGGGGTTTCGATGTCGATGAAGCCTTCCTTGTCCAGGAAGTTGCGCACCTGGATGGCCGTCTTGTAGCGCAGCATCATGTTGCGCTGCATGTGCGGGCGGCGCAGGTCCATCACGCGATGGGTCAGGCGTGTGGTTTCCGACAGGTTGTCGTCATCCATCTGGAAGGGAGGCGTAACCGAGGGGTTGAGCACATTCAGCTCGTGGCACAGCACTTCGATCTTGCCGCTCTTGAGGCTGTCGTTGGTGGTGCCCTCAGGGCGGGCACGCACCAGGCCCTTGACCTGCACGCAGAACTCGTTGCGCACGCCTTCGGCGGTCTTGAACATCTCGGCGCGATCAGGGTCGCACACCACCTGCACGTAGCCTTCGCGGTCACGCAGGTCGATGAAGATCACACCGCCGTGGTCACGGCGGCGATTCACCCAACCCGACAGGGTCACGGTTTGGCCCATCAGGGCTTCGGTCACAAGACCGCAATAGTGAGAGCGCATGGCCATGGCATTACTTCCGGCGCCGCTGTGGCGCAATGAATGAAAAGAAAATTACTTGAGAGGTAACTGGGTCGGGGCGGCAGGAGCTACCACCCCCATCGAGACGATGTACTTCAGCGCTGAGTCCACACTCATGTCGAGCTCAACGCAATCGCTTTTGCGCACCATCACAAAATACCCGCCCGTGGGGTTGGGCGTCGTCGGCACGTACACGCTCACAAACTCGTCACGCAGGTACGCAGCAATTTCTCCGTTCGGGGCCCCGGTGACGAACGCCACCGTCCAGACCCCTTCACGCGGCCACTGCACCAGTACCGCGGTACGGAAAGCGTTACCGCTTTCAGAAAACAAGGTATCGGAAACCTGCTTGACGCTGGAGTAGATGGAACGCACCACAGGGATGCGGTGCACCAGGGCGTCGCCCCACTGTACCAATTTACGACCCGCAAAATTGCTGGCCACGGCGCCCACCACCAGCAAGATGAGCAGGGTGAGCAGCACCCCGAAACCGGGGATATGGATACCCAGCAACTTGTCGGGGTGCCATGCGCCCGGCAGGATTTGCAAGGTCTGATCCAGCGTGCTGACAATCCAGTTCAACACCCAGGCGGTGATGACGCCGGGCACGATGACCAGCAAACCCGTGAACAGCCATTTGCGCAATGCGGACATTACAGCCTGTCAGGTAGAAGAAGACGATGGCGTGCTGCTGGGGGCTGCTGGCGCGGGGGCCGCAGCCGGTGCAGCGGCAGGCGCAGCAGATTCAGACTTGGCTTCGGTGGCTGGGGCGGAGCTACCCCCGCTGCCGCCACGGAAATCAGTGACGTACCAGCCGGAACCCTTGAGCTGGAAGCCCGCTGCAGTCACCTGCTTGGAGAAAGCCTCTGCACCGCAGGCGGGGCATGTGGTGAGCGGGGCGTCGGAGATTTTTTGCAGCACATCCTTGGCATGGCCGCAGGTGCCGCATTTGTAGGCGTAAATAGGCATGTCAGTGTGTTGAGGGAAAGTGCAAAACCCTCAATTATAGGCGGCCCATCCACCTATCAACCCCTGCGCCATGGGCGCAGAGGCGAGGTAGTTAACGGGCGCTGCCTTCGTAGTGGGTAACGTGGCCCTTGTGATCGTCAATCCACTGCGGCGCCAGCGAGCCGCCCAGCATACCCACCAGTGCAGCCAGCACCCCAGCGAGTTGCTGCGGGAAGGCTTCCGAGAGCATGGGGCTGGCCACAAACAGCAACCAGACCCCCAAGCCCATGGTCACCGCAAGCAGTGCGCCCTGGGTGGTTGCACGTTTCCAGTACAAGCCAAACACCAGAGGCACGAACGCCCCCACCAACGGCACCTGGTAGGCGCCAGACACCAGTTCATAGATCGAGGTGCCCTGCATGGTGATGGCGTAGGTCAGCACGCAGGCCGTGAACACCAGCACAGAGATCCGCATGGCCTTGAGGGTCTGCTGATCTGTCATGCCAGGGCGCAGGTTGTGCAGGATATTCCCTACAAACGTCGTTGAAGGCCCCAGCAAAGTGGCAGAAGCTGTGGACATGATGGCCGAGAGCAGCGCACCAAAAAAAGCCACCTGCAACATGATCGGCATGTGCTCCATCACCAAGGTCGGGAGCACTTTCTGCGGGTCTTCCTTGAGCAAGGTCTGAGCGGTTTCAGGCATCACCAGCACGGCGGCCGTCACGACAAACATGGGAATGAAGGCAAACAGCAGATACAGCACACCGCCGATGACGGGGCCCTTGCGCGCTGTGGCAGGGCTGTTGGAAGACATTACGCGCTGAAACACGTCCTGCTGGGGAATAGAGCCCAGCATCATGGTGATGGCAGCAGCGATGAAGAACGTCCACTCTTTGACTCCGCCGCTGGGGAAGAACTGGAACTTGCCCTCGCGTGCGGCGTATTCCACCACCTTGCCTGCGCCACCTGCCAGGTCGGCAGCAAACCAGGCAATCGCCAGCAAGCCCACGCCAATCACGATCATCTGCACGAAATCGGTCATGGCCACAGACCACATGCCGCCGTACAAGGTGTAAATCAGCACCACCAGCGTGCCAATGACCATGCCCATGGTGACCGATACAGCCCCTTGGGTGAGCAGATTGAACACCAGGCCCAGGGCCGTGATCTGGGCAGCCACCCAGCCCAGGTAGCTGAACATGATGATGGCCGAACAGGACACCTCAATCACCCGCCCATAGCGCTGGCGGTAGTAATCGCCCAGCGTGATCAGGTTCTTCTGGTAGAGCTTGTAGGCAAAGAAAAGGCCCACCAGCACCAGGCACATCGACGCCCCGAAGGGGTCCTCAACCACGGCTCCGAGATTTCCATCAATGAAGCGGGCAGAGACCCCAAGCACCGTCTCTGAACCGAACCAGGTCGCAAACGTGGTGGCAATCACCACAGCCAGGGGCAGACTGCGCCCAGCCACTGCATAGTCCGCTGTGTTGTGCACGCGGGTTGCCGCGTAAAGCCCCACACCAATCGAGGCCAGCAGATACAGAACAATGAATGACAACAGCATGGGCCGCTCCGGAGCTCCAAGGGGGTTGCGAAAAAACAGGGCGCGCAGCGAGCCGCGCTACTACACCAGGGAAACCAAGGGGTTCAACCCCCTTTTCAAATGTGTGACAAAAGTCGGTGCGGATTATGAGGGCAAGTTTCGCGCCTCAGAAAACCCGGATCCGTATGAATAGCTGCATGGCCAGCAGGCCCACCACAAACCCAGCACCGCCGTAAAGGATGGACTGCAGCAACCGATTGGTACGCTTCTGGGTTTCCAGCAGGTCCTTGATCAGATGTTGCTGGTCCGCAGGCCGCTGACGCAGCGCGTCATAGAGCAGGCGCGGCAGCTCTGGCAGCAGCTTGGCGTAATGTGGCGCCTCGGCGCGCAACTCACGCCAAAAGCGCTGCGGGCCCATCTGCTCCAGCATCCATTTTTCGAGGAAGGGCTTGGCTGTGCTCCACAGGTCCAGGTCCGGGTCCAGCTCGCGGCCCAGGCCTTCGATGTTGAGCAGGGTTTTTTGCAGCAACACCAGTTGGGGCTGGATCTCGACATTGAAGCGCCTGGAGGTCTGGAATAGGCGCATCAGCACCATGCCCAGAGAGATCTCCTTGAGCGGACGATCAAAGTACGGCTCGCACACCGCACGGATTGCCGACTCCAGGTCGTTGACGCGGGTTTCAGGCGGCACCCAGCCGCTTTCGATGTGCAGCTCAGCCACTCGCTTGTAATCGCGGCGGAAAAACGCCACGAAGTTCTGCGCCAGATACTCTTTGTCAGACTCGGTGAGGGTGCCCACAATGCCGAAGTCCAGCGAGATATAGCGCCCGAAGGTTTCAGGCTCCAGGCTGACCTGGATGTTGCCAGGGTGCATATCGGCATGGAAGAAGCCATCCCGGAACACCTGGGTGAAAAAAATGGTGACGCCATCACGGGCCAGCTTGGGGATGTCTACGCCAGCATCCTTCAGGCGCTCAACCTGGCTGATCGGCACGCCGGTCATGCGCTGCATGACCATCACCTCGGGGCGGCAAAAGTCCCAAAAAATCTCGGGAATGAGCACCAGATCGAGGCCATCCATGTTGCGGCGCAGCTGCGCAGCATTCGATGCTTCGCGGATCAGGTCCAGTTCATCGTGCAGGTAATTGTCAAACTCGGCCACCACCTCACGGGGCTTGAGACGCTTGCCGTCGGCCGACAGGCTCTCCACCCAACCGGCCATCATGCGCATGAGGCTCAGGTCTTTTTCAATCACGGGCAGCATGCCCGGCCGCAAGACCTTCACTGCGACTTCACGCTCCACACCGTCCCTGTCGAGCAGGGTGGCGAAGTGCACCTGGGCAATGGATGCACTGGCGACCGGCGTGCGTTCAAAAGACAGAAATACCGAATCCACCGGTTTCTGAAAGGCACGCTCGATGGTGGCAATGGCCACACCGGGGTCAAAAGGCGGTACGCGGTCTTGCAGCAGCGCCAGTTCGTTGGCGATGTCGGGCGGCAACAGGTCGCGGCGCGTGGACAGCACCTGGCCAAACTTCACGAAGATCGGGCCCAACTGCTCCAGCGCCTCGCGCAAGCGTTGGCCCCGCGGGGCGTCCAGATTGCGCCCGACGGACAGGATGCGAGAGAACGTGCGCAACCAGGGCTTTTGAAAGCTGTCCAGCACCAGGGCATCCAGCCCATATCGGAACACCACCCACAGAATGGTGCAGCCGCGCAAAAAGCGCTTCATGCCGCCGTCCGCTCCGTGCTGGTCACAGGCGCAGGAACCACGCTGCCGGTGGGCATGCGCGCGCCCACAAACTGCCGCAGGGCCTGCGCTGCGCGGCGGGCCACCTGGGCCACCTGGTGCGCAGGTGCGTCACCAATCAAGCGGGCCAGATCTTCTTCCACATCCCAGCGGACATGGTCTACCAGCCAGTTGATCTCTGCCGCCAACTGCACATCGCCCTCGATGCGAATGGCGGGCTTGTCACCACGCAAGGCACTCTGCGCCAGGGCCAAGGGCGACAGCTCGGTCACCTCCAGGCGCAAGTCGGGCGAAACGCCTTCGGGCGCCACGTTGAACAGGCCCGCAGGAGTCACCAGCAGCGCCATCGAATAGGCGCGCCATTGCACCAGGGCAACGCGGCCTTTTTGGCGGCGCATGCGCTCCATGGCCTCGGGCTCTTGCATCAAGACATGGTTGATGAACAGCACGGCGCGCTGGTGCACTTCATGGACAAGCCATTGAGGCGGCTGCGGCCCAGAGGTGACGCGATCAAAAATGCTGTCCAGAAATGAAAAAGGGGACTGTGTTGCCATAGTCCCCGATTATTCCCTGAACTGGGAAAGCCCTTCGGTATTTACTGCAAGGCTTGCACGCCTGCCACCAGCCAGCCGCCGTTACCCGACTTGCTCTTGGTCATGTTCCACACCTCGCGGAAGGGGCTGGGGCCTGCAGACAGTTCTTCGCGGATCATGCCGGAGAACTCCACGCTGGCCATGTAGCGATCGTCCATCTCTTCAATGCCCAGCAGCTGCGCCTCGATCATCACCACATCGGTGTGGTTGGGCTCAGCGCCGCGTTGGGACTCACGTTCAGCCAGCTGCGCGCGGATTTCCTCCAGCATGCCGTCGGTCATCATGGAACGCAGCGTGGCGATGTCCGAGCGATCCCAGGCGGCCTGCAAGGTCACGAAGTTGCGCTTGGCGGCAGACACGAAGCCCTCGGCGTCGAAGCCTGCTGGAATGCCCCAGTTTTGCGAGCCTGCCAGGCCAGAACCGATCACCACGCCCGAACCCTGGGCTTGGCGCGAAGCGTCAAACGCCATACTGCTGCGCTCCCAAGGACGGGCCGATGCGTCGTTGCCGACGTTTTCAGGGCGATAGGTGTGAGGCGCCTGCGCTGCCGCAGGGTTGGAAGCACCAGCGCCCTGGAAGGCGAAAGGCGAAGCGCCCGACTGGTTGGCAGCGCCAGAGCGGCGAGCGCGCATCACCATGCCGATGACCGCCACCACGGCCAAGGCCACCAGAGCAATCAACAGGAACTGAGCGAACTCGGCGCCCAGGCCCAGCGAGCTGGCCAGCCAGGCCAGGCCCAGGCCAGCGGCCAAGCCACCCAGCATGGCACCCCAGGGGCGCTTGGGCGCAGCAGCGGCGGGAGCGGCAGCAGGCGTTGCCGGTTTGGCAGCGGCTGCGCTGTTCGTGGCGGCGCCACCTTGCGAAGGAGCACCACCGGCAGATTCGCGTTGGGTAACGTTGCTCGATTGCTGCCCAACGGATTTACCGCCACCCATGCGCTTGGCTTCAGCGTCCACATGGACCACCGCCATCAGCGCGACCAAAACCACAGACCATAGTTTCATCATGTCATCTCCGTTGTGTCATTCGTCAGCGTTGAGCGCAATCATTGCTCTCAGCACTTGATTCCAACATGCAAAGCCACTACTCCGCCAGTCATGTTGTGATAGTCCACATGCCCAAAGCCGCTTTGTTGCATGAGGGATTTGAGTTCCTCCTGGCCGGGGTGCATCCGAATGGACTCGGCCAGGTAACGGTAGCTGGCGTCATCGCCCGCCACCATCTTGCCCAGCTGGGGCAGGATTTTGAAGGAATACCAGTCGTAAACCTTCTCCAGCGGCTTGGCCACTTTGGAGAATTCGAGCACCAGCAGTTTGCCGCCGGGTTTGAGCACACGGCACATTTCGGTCAGCGCGCGGTCCTTGTGCGTCATGTTGCGCAAACCAAACGCCACGCTCACCACATCGAAATGCGCGTCGGGAAAAGGCAACTGTTCGGCGTCGCACACCAGGGTGGGCAAGATCACGCCAGCATCAATGAGCCGGTTGCGCCCCGTGCGCAGCATGGCTTCGTTGATATCGGTGTGCACCACGCGCCCGGTGGTGCCCACCTTTTTGGCAAATGCCAGAGAAAGGTCGCCCGTGCCGCCTGCAATGTCCAGCACCTGGCTGCCTTCGCGCAGGTTGGCCACCATCACGGTGTAGGCCTTCCAGGCCCGGTGCATGCCGCCGGACATCAGGTCGTTCATCACGTCGTACTTGGACGCAACCGAGTCAAACACGCCGCGTACGCGCTGTGCTTTTTCTTTTTCGTCTACCGACTGGAATCCAAAATGGGTGGTGCTCATAGGGTCATGCTAGGCGCCTGCGCACCTGCCGTACAGCGACAACCCCGTGCTCATCTGGGGCATCCGTCGCAAAATTGATATAAAAATGGGTTCTAGCGCTTGATATACAAGCGCAGGCAGCTATCTTTTCAATAGCAACCGATTGTGCACATCGTCATCCAGCACGCGGCCCAGCCATCAATGGCTGCCGCAGGCATGCCCACCCTTGGCGGCCATCGGTGCGTCACGGTCCACCCCCGCTGCGGCCAGGCGCTCGGCGTATTGCTTCCACAACGCATCCTGCTGCTGACCCAGCTCGTAGAGGTAATCCCAGCTGAAGATGCCGCTGTCGTGCCCATCCGAAAAAGTCGGCTTGACCGCGTAGTTGCCCACGGGCTCCAGGTTGACCAGCGTGACGTCGCGCTTGCCGGTTTGCAGCACTTCCTGCCCCGGGCCGTGGCCCTGCACTTCGGCAGACGGCGAGTACACGCGCATCAGCTCGAACGGAATGCGGAAAGAAGCGCCGTCCGAAAAAGCCACCTCCAGCACGCGGGAAGCCTCGTGCACCGTCAGTGCGGTGGGCGCGGGTGCGCCCGATTTCAAACCTGCCATGCGTTCACCTGTTCAAAAATTTAAAACGACTGCCCTACTCCGGCTGTGCGTGGCGCGGTCAGCCTGCGACCAATGCCGCCTGTAAATGGGTGCGCAGATCAGCCTCCAGCGCTGGCAGCCGGTCGCGCACAGCGCCTTCCTGTGCCGCAGGGCTGAGCCGCTGGGCGGCTGCCCACACGGGCGCGGGGAAGTGGCTGTCCCAGTCAAACCGGGCAATCACATGCCAGTGCAGGTGCGGCACCATGTTACCCAGGGCTGCAATATTGACCTTGGTGGGGGCCAGGTGCTGGCGCAAGGCCTGCTCCACCACGGTCACTGCGTCCATGCAGTGCACCCGATCCTCGGCCGAGAGGTCAGAAAATTCGGCAACGTGCGCATTCCACACCACCCGGTAGAAGGCCGGAAAGCCCGCCTCGTTGGCACGGATCACGCGCAACCGCGCGCCGCGCCACACCAGCGCACCACCGTCTTCGGCGCACAAAGGGCAGGCAGGGGCGCGGTCCGCAGCCATCAGACGAGCACCCGCTCGATACCGCCCTGGTTGGCACGGTGCACGTATTCGGGCATCCAGTTCTCGCCCAGGATCTCGCGGGCCATTTCGATCACGATGTAATCGGCTTCGAGCAGGCCGTTTTGCAAGTCGTCCTGGTAGCGGTTCAGGCCCTGCAGGCAGCTGGGGCAGCTGGTCAGGATCTTGACGTTTTCCTTCTCGCCCACGGCACCGCTGGCACGCAGCAGGGCTTCGCCCTTGCGGATTTCTTCTTCCTTGCGGAAGCGCACCTGGGTGGACACATCGGGCCGGGTCACGCCCAGGGTGCCGGATTCGCCGCAGCAGCGGTCGCTCTTGAGCACCTGCTCGCCCACCAGCGCCTTCACCGTCTTCATCGAGTCCTGCTGCTTCATCGGGTTGTGGCAGGGCTCGTGGTACAGGTAGGCGCCCTTGCCTTGCAGGGTGATGCCCTTTTCCAACAGGTACTCGTGGATGTCGATGATGCGGCAGCCGGGGAAGATCTTGTCGAACTGGTAGCCCTGCAGCTGGTCGTAGCAGGTGCCGCAGCTCACCACCACGGTCTTGATGTCCAGGTAGTTCAGCGTGTTCGCCACGCGGTGGAAGAGCACGCGGTTGTCCGTGATCATCTTCTCGGCCTTGTCGAACTGGCCGCTGCCGCGCTGTGGGTACCCACAGCACAGGTAGCCTGGGGGCAGCACGGTTTGTACGCCCGCATGCCACAGCATGGCCTGCGTGGCCAGGCCCACCTGGCTGAACAGGCGCTCGGAGCCGCAGCCGGGGAAGTAGAACACCGCCTCGGTTTCGGCCGTGGTGGTCTGCGGGTCGCGGATGATCGGGACGTAATCCTTGTCCTCGATATCCAGCAGCGCGCGTGCCGTCTTCTTGGGCAGGCCGCCGGGCAGCTTCTTGTTGATGAAGTGGATCACCTGCTCCTTGATCGGAGCGGTGCCCACCGTGGCTGGAGGCTTGGCCGTCTGCTTGCGGCCCACCTTGCGCAGCAAATCCACCGCCATGCGCTGGGCCTTGAAGCCCACGTTGACCATGCCCGAACGCAGCAGCTTGATGGTGTCGGGGTTGGTGGCGTTCAGCATGGCCATGGCCATCTTGTTGCCGGGGCGGAAGCTCTTCTTGCCCATCTTGCGCAACAGGTTGCGCATGTTCATGGTCACATCGCCAAAGTCGATCTTGACCGGGCAAGGCGTGTAGCACTTGTGGCACACCGTGCAGTGGTCTGCCACGTCTTCAAACTCTTGCCAGTGCTTGATGGACACACCGCGGCGCGTCTGCTCTTCGTACAGGAAGGCTTCGACCAGCAGCGAAGTAGCCAGAATCTTGTTGCGAGGGCTGTACAGCAGACTGGCGCGTGGCACATGGGTGGAACACACGGGCTTGCACTTGCCGCAACGCAGGCAGTCCTTCACCGAATCGGCAATGGCGCCAATGTCGCTTTGCTGCATGATGAGCGACTCGTGCCCCATCAGCCCGAAGCTGGGCGTGTAGGCATTGGTCAAATCGGCATGCATGAGTGCAGCGTTTGAAGCGTTTTTGGCCTCTGGCGCTTGTCCAGCAAGCGCGGGCAGCTCCTGATTTCGTAGCAGCTTGCCCTTGTTGAAGCGGCCTTCCGGGTCCACCTTGCGCTTGTAGTCGGCAAAGGGCTGCAGCTCCGCGTCGGTCAAGAACTCCAGCTTGGTGATGCCGATGCCGTGTTCGCCCGAGATCACGCCGTCCAGGCTGCGGGCCAGCACCATGATGCGGGCCACCGCCTCGTGCGCGGTCTGCAGCATCTCGTAGTCGTCGCTGTTGACGGGAATGTTGGTGTGCACATTCCCGTCGCCCGCGTGCATGTGCAGCGCCACCCACACGCGGCCCTTGAGCACGCGCTTGTGGATAGCCACGGCCTCGTCCAGGATGGGCTTGAACGCCGCACCCGTGAAGATGCCTTGCAGCGGCGTGCGCAGCTGGGTCTTCCAGCTGGCGCGCAGGGTGTGGTCTTGCAACTGGGGGAACAGGGTTTCGACGTTGTCGAGCCAGCCTTGCCACAGGGCACGCACTTCCGCCACCAGGGCAATGGCTTGGGCCACGCGCTCTTCCAGCAGCTCGGCAGCGGGCACGTCATCGGCCGCATCCTGTTTGCCCAGCGGAAGATTGCCACGCTCAAAAAACTCAGTCAGGGTGTCGCACAGCTTGAGCTTGTTGCGCAGGCTCAGCTCGATGTTGATGCGCTCGATGCCGTCGGTGTACTCGGCCATGCGCGGCAGCGGGATCACCACGTCTTCATTGATCTTGAAGGCGTTGGTGTGGCGGCTGATAGCCGCCGTCTTCTTGCGGTCGGCCCAGAACTTCTTGCGCGCATCGGCGCTGATGGCAATAAAGCCCTCGCCGCTGCGGGTGTTGGCCAGGCGCACCACTTCGCTGGTCACGCGGGCCACTTCGTCGGCGTCGTCGCCCGCAATGTCGCCAATCAGCACCATCTTGGGCAGGCCGCCGTTGCCTTTCTTGCTCTTGGTGGCGTAGCCCACGGCCTTCAGATAGCGGTCATCCAGGTGCTCGAGGCCCGCCAGAAGAACGGGGGAGGGGCCCTGTTCATTCCCTCCTTCGCCACTGCGCTTTTGCAGGGAAAACATGTAGTCCTTGATGTCCACGATGCTGGGCACAGCGTCCTTGGCGTTGCCAAAGAACTCCAGGCACACGGTGCGGGTGTGCTCGGGCATGCGGTGCACCACCCAGCGAGCGCTGGTGATCAGGCCGTCGCAGCCTTCCTTCTGAATGCCGGGCAGGCCCGCCAGGAACTTGTCCGTCACGTCCTTGCCCAGACCTTCCTTGCGGAAGGTGCGGCCCGGAATGCTCAGGCGCTCGGTGCGCACGGGCGTCTTGCCATCGGCCTCGAAATACTGCAGCTCGAAGGTGGCCGTCTCCACGTCATGGATCTTGCCCATGTTGTGGTCCAGGCGGGTCACTTCCAGCCACTGGGCGTCGGGCGTGACCATGCGCCAGCTGGCCAGGTTGTCCAGCGCCGTGCCCCACAGCACGGCCTTCTTGCCGCCTGCGTTCATGGCGATGTTGCCGCCAATGCACGAGGCCTCGGCGCTGGTGGGGTCTACCGCAAACACAAAGCCCGCGCGCTCGGCCGCATCGGCCACGCGCTGGGTGACCACACCGGCTTCGGTCCAGATGGTGCCCACCTCCCGGTCCAGACCCGGCAGGCGGCGCATCTCCACCTCGGTCATGGCTTCGAGCTTTTCGGTGTTGATAACCACGCTCTTCCAGGTCAGCGGAATCGCGCCCCCCGTGTAGCCCGTGCCACCCCCACGCGGGATGATGGTCAGGTCCAGCTCGATGCAGCCTTTGACCAGCGCAGCCATCTCGGCCTCAGTGTCCGGCGTCAGCACGACAAAGGGGTATTCCACGCGCCAGTCGGTCGCGTCGGTCACGTGGCTCACGCGAGAGAGGCCATCGAACTTGATGTTGTCCTTGGCGGTCAGACGGCCCAGCGTCTTTTGAATCTGGCGGCGCAGCTTGCTAGCTTGCTCAAACGTGGCGTTGAACTCCACCACGGCGCGGCGTGCAGCCACCACCAATTCGCCCACCAGGCGGTCGCGCTCGGCATCATCAGCGGGGGTGCGGCGTTTTTCGATTTCGCCCAGGCGGTGGTTCAGCGCATCGACCAGCAGCTTGCGGCGGTCGGGGTTGTCCAGCAGGTCGTCCTGCAAATAGGGGTTGCGCTGCACCACCCAGATGTCGCCCAGCACTTCATACAGCATGCGGGCCGACCGGCCGGTGCGACGCTCTTTGCGCAGCTGGTCCAACAGGTCCCAGGCGGAGGAACCCAGCAAACGGATCACGATCTCCCGGTCAGAGAACGAGGTGTAGTTGTACGGAATTTCACGCAGACGGGCAGGCTCGGCGGCCTGCGTCTGCAAGGCAGCCAACGCGATCGGAACATTCATGGGTTAGAGCGTGTTATGTACTTTTACGTGCCCACGAAAACCGGAGAAAGGCCCGGCAACGAGGCGCAAGACGCGCAGCGGTACGTGTACCGTCAGCGGCGTGCAACAAAGTGGCCGGGCCTGTCTCCGGCTTTCCCGGAGGGTTGGGCCCTGAGGTTAGCGCTCGCGGCGTTGCAGACCTTGCCAAGGCTTGAGCCTTGCCAGCAGTCCGTGCCTTGCGATCACTAACCTCAGGGTCCAACGTGGGTACGTAAAAATGCATAACACGCTCTAAACCTGGGGTGGGCGCCACGCGCCCGTGAGCCTCGGGGGCGTGATTTTATGCCAGCGGCTTCCCGGGCGCAGAAAGGGGGCACAGAGGCCTTGGACCGCCGCGCCCTGCCCACCCCTCGCTCAGCGGGTGCGGCACAGCATGCCCTCAGTCAAAACAGTAATGGGCGCCAAAACGCTGGCCCACCCGCAGCACCTGGCCTGCCCCACGGGCCACCACGGCATTCATGCCGAAGGTAATGGCCCCGTCCAGGCGCTTGTCGCTGCGGTAGGTGCTCAGCGTATCGCTCACGGCAGGGCTGCTTTGCGCGGTGGCCGGGTCGATGTTGGGAATCGGGCAGCGGGCACAGGGCTTGACGTGGCGCAGCTCTGCGGTGTCGGCTTCGTCACCCTGCCCCACGGCAATGTGCACACCGTCGATGCGGTCCTCGTCATGGGCGTCCACACCGCCCAGCACCACATTGGGCCGAAAACGTTCCACGCCCACCGCCTCGTGCCCCTTGGCCACAAGTCGCTCGTTCAGGTCGTCAATGGAGGCCTCGCTCGTCACCAGCACCGCAAACCCGTCGGCAAACTGGGTGTGCGCATCCAGGTCACCCGTCCACTTTTTGCTGGACAGGCGCAGGTGTGCCGGGTCAAAACGCACCAGGCGGCACGGCTGCCCCAGAAAATCGCTGAACCACTGCGCCGCCAGGGCGCCCATGTCCCACGCGGGCACGGTGTCATCCCACACAGTGACCGTGGCCGGGCCTTCCACCAGGTCCAGAGCGACATGCAATGCCAGCATGCCCGGTGCCCGCAGCACCATTTCAGAGGATTTGAGTTGCGGGCGGATCAAGGCCATGCGCGGCAAGGTGCGCTGGGTCAGAAAATGCCCCTGCGCATCCACCACCATCCAGGCGCGGTCCAGGTCGAGGCCTGTTTCGGTCAGCACAGCCTCCTGCACCTCGATACCGGCGCACGATTTCACGGGGTAGATAAACAGCCGCGCAATGATCCCTGTCACATCGAATTCGGTTTCTAAAGACACGGCCCCACACTCCCTTTGATTGATTCGTTCGTGCCACCTGGTCTGGCTGGTTGCCTGCGGCGCACCGCAAAGTCGGAGATTCTGCACCGCGCCTGTGGTCGTCAGTGCGCTCCTACAATGCCCGCATGGCGCACACCTTTGACATTTGTATCCGTGGGGCCGGCATCGTCGGCCGCACCCTGGCCCTGTTGCTGGCACGCGAGCGCTTGCGTGTGGCACTGGTAGCCAACCCCACACCGCAGGCTGCCGCCGCACCCGATGTGCGCGCGTACGCACTGAACACCGCATCCCGCACCCTGCTTGAATCGTTGCGCAGCTGGCCCGACCCACAGCACGCCACGGCCGTAGCCCGCATGGACGTGTTTGGCGACAAGGATGGCGCGGTGCACTTCGACGCAGCCGCCCAGGGCGCCGAGGCGCTGGCCTGGATTGTGGACGTGCCTGCCCTGGAGCAACGTCTGGCCGAAGCCGTGCGCTACCAGCCCCAGGTAGAGGTGGTGCAAGCCCCCGTGAACGCCGCTCTGACGGTGGTGTGCGAAGGGCGCGCCAGCAGCACCCGGGCCGAGTTCGGCGTGGATTTCGAAGTCACCCCCTACACACAGAACGCCATCGCCACCCGGCTGGAATGTGAACACCCGCACGGCCAGGTGGCCCGGCAGTGGTTTTTGCCCGATGGCATCCTCGCCTTCTTGCCGCTGGATGGCCCAGAGGGTCGGTCGGTGGCCGTGGTCTGGTCGGTAGACCGCGAGCAAGTCGCCCCGCTGCTGGCGCTGGAGCCCGAAGCGTTTGCCGAGCAGCTCGAAACCGCCAGCCAGGGCGCACTGGGGCGGCTCGAACTCACCTCCGCCCGCTCTTCGTGGCCGCTGCAGCAGGCGCAGGCGTCCCGCTGGTGCGGCCCGCTGCCCAGCCCTGGCAAAACCCCGCACAGCTGGGTGCTGGCGGGCGACGCGGCCCACAACATCCACCCCCTGGCAGGCCAGGGCCTGAACCTGGGGCTGGCCGATGCCCAGACCCTGGCCCGTGTGCTGCATGGCCGCGACTACTGGCGCAGCGTGGCCGACATGCGCCTGCTGCGCAGCTACGAACGCGAGCGCAAGGCCGCCATGCTGCCCATGAGCCTGGCCACCGACGGGCTGCAGCAGCTGTTTTCGCGCACCGAAAACCCGCTGCAAACCCTGCGCAACTGGGGGATGCGCGGCTTTGAACGCAACGGCCTTCTCAAAAACTGGATCGTCCGCCAGGCCATGGGAACCCATTGACGCCCGCGCACTCCGACAGCAACCGACGCCGCGCTAGCGCGCAACGCGCAAAGCGGCAGCCAGCCAACTTTTGATTCCATCTGTTATGAAACTCATCCCTACCCTGCTGGCTGCGGCCACTTTGGCCTTCGGCCTGTCGGCCCAGGCGCAAGAATCCACCATCCGCAAAACGCTGGCCGAACGCATCCCGCAAATGGGCAAGATCGACGAAGTGCGGCCCACCGCCATGCAGGGCCTGTACGAGGTGCGCATTGGCACTGACGTGTTCTACACCGACGCCAAGGGCAACTACGTCATCCAGGGCGAACTCTTTGACACCAAGGCCCGGCGCAACCTGACCGAAGACCGCATCAACAAGCTCACGGCCGTGGACTTCTCGGAGCTGCCCCTGAAGGATGCCTTCACCATCGTGCGCGGCGACGGCAAACGCAAGGTGGCCGTGTTTGAAGACCCCAACTGCGGCTATTGCAAGCGCTTCGAACGCGACCTGCAGAACGTGGACAACATCACGGTGTACCTGTTCCTGTACCCGATCCTGAGCCCCGACTCGGCCGAAAAGTCCCGCAACGTCTGGTGCGCCAAAGACCGCGTGGCCGCCTGGCAAGACATGATGGTGCGCGAGAAGGTGCCCGCCGCCGCCAGCTGCGACACCGCCGCCATCCAGCGCAACCTGGCCTTTGGCCGCAAGCACAAGATCACCGGCACCCCGACGTTGATTTTTGCCAATGGCTCGCGCGTGCCCGGCGCCATCAGCGCCCAAGAAGTGGAAAAACGCCTGGCCGAAGTGGCAGGCGAAGCCCCCAGCGCCAACTGAACCTGAGGGCTGGGCGCTGGCGCATGGCCGCTAGCACGCCATTTCAGCCCCTGCCCCGACCAAGGAGCTTTCATGCCCAAGCCCCCAGCCGCCGCCCGCGCGGGCGTCCACTACGAGGTGGTTGCAGCCCACCTGCAGGCGCATTTGTTTCAGGTGACTCTGACCATTGCCCAGCCCCAGGCACAGCAAACGGTGTCGCTGCCCGTGTGGATTCCCGGCAGCTACCTGGTGCGTGAATTTGCAAAAAACCTGCAAAACCTGCGCGCGCGCCAGGGCAAGCGCGAAGTCAGTCTGCAGCAGACCGACAAGCACACCTGGGTGGCCGATTGCCACGGCAAGACGCCCCTGGTGTTGACCTACGAAGTGTGCGCCTACGACAACTCGGTGCGCACGGCTTGGCTCGATGCATCGCGCGGCTTTTTCAACGGCACCAGCCTGTGCCTGCGCGTGCATGGGCAAGAGCAGCAACCTCACACCCTGGAGGTATCTGCCCCGGCAGCGCCCACCTGGTCCCTGGCCACCGGGCTGGCTGCGCTGAAGGTCGATAAAAAAGGCTTTGGCCTGTACGCCGCAGCCCGCTACGACGAACTGGTGGACTGCCCCGTGGAAATGGGTGACTTCTGGGTGGGCAAGTTCACCGCATGCGGTGTGCCCCACCGCTTCGTGGTGGCCGGGGCCGCGCCATCGTTTGACGGCCAGCGGCTGCTGGCCGACACGCAGAAAATTTGCGAAACCGCCATTCGCTTCTGGCACGGCCAGGGCAAGGCCCCGTTTACCAGCTACCTGTTCATGCTCAACGCGGTGAACGACGGCTACGGCGGGCTGGAACACCGCAACTCCACTGCTTTGATCTGCGGGCGCCGCGACCTTCCCCGCCAGGGCGAGGCACGCCAGAGTGAGGGCTACACCACCCTGCTCGGCCTCATCAGCCACGAATATTTCCACACCTGGAACGTCAAACGGCTGCGCCCCGCCGAGTTTGCCGGCTACGACTACGACCAGGAAAACTACACGCAGCTGCTGTGGTTCTTCGAGGGCTTTACCAGCTATTACGACGACCTGCTGCTGCGCCGTGCGGGCCTGATTGACGACGCCACCTACCTCAAGCTCATCACCAAGACTATCAACCAGGTGCTGCAAACGCCTGGCCGCCAGGTGCAAACGGTGGCACAAGCCAGCTTTGATGCCTGGGTGAAGTACTACCGCCAGGACGAAAACACCCCCAACGCCACGGTGAGCTACTACACCAAAGGCTCGCTGGTGGCGCTGTGCCTGGACCTGCACCTGCGCCAGCACGGCAAGGCCACGCTGGACGACGTGATGCGTGGCCTGTGGAGCCGCTGCAAGGCAGGCCCCATGAGCGAAGCAGATTTGCTGACCGTGCTGGAGGAGCTGACCGGGCGCAGCTACGCCACCGAAATTGCGCAGTGGGTGCACAGCACCGACGAGCTGCCGCTGGCCGCCTTGCTGGCCGCACACGGCGTGACCCTCAAGCCCGACACTGCCCAG
Source organism: uncultured Acidovorax sp. (assembly GCF_964021665.1). Lineage (NCBI taxonomy): Bacteria > Pseudomonadati > Pseudomonadota > Betaproteobacteria > Burkholderiales > Comamonadaceae > Acidovorax > uncultured Acidovorax sp. Next base: position 18,821 of record NZ_CAXIAK010000021.1, on the reverse strand, counting down.
CTTGCGCAGCGCCTGGGCATTCGGGTGGCAGAAAACCACAGTGTGCAGATCAAGACCGTGCTGCGCGGCAGCGCGGCCGAACAGGCTGGTTTTGCTGCGGGTGACGAATGGCTTGGCCTGCGGGTGAAAACCCAGGCTTGGCGCATCAACAAGCTCGACGATGTGGCGTTTTACGCCGGTCCCCAAACCCAACTGGTGGCCGTGGTGGCGCGCGACGGCCGTTTGCTGGAACTGCCCCTGACCCTGCCTGCTGCGGTGCCACCGGGTAGCGTGGCCCAGGGCAAGTCACGCCGCCAGCCTGCGCCAGACACCGTGAACCTGACCGCCACAGACACTGCCGCCGTCAGCCGTTGGCTGGCCGGCGCTGCGTGACAGCAAGGTGCAAGCTGCTTGGATATAGTCAACGGCTGCCCTGCTGGACTGAACCAGCCCCCATTTCAAAACCCCAAACCAGGAGACAACATGGCCTACGAAACCATTGAAGTGCGCACCGAAGGCGAGAAGGTTGGCATCATCACGCTCAACCGCCCCAAGCAACTCAACGCATTGAACGACCAGCTCATGAACGAGCTGGGCGAAGCCCTGAAGGCGTTTGATGCCGACGAAAAGATCGGCTGCATGATCATCACCGGCAGCGAAAAGGCCTTTGCCGCAGGGGCCGACATTGGCGCCATGGCCAAGTACAGCTTTGCCGATGCCTACAAGGGCGACTACATCACCCGCAACTGGGAAGCCATTCGCAGCATCCGCAAGCCCGTGATCGCGGCCGTGAGCGGCTTTGCGCTGGGCGGCGGCTGCGAGCTGGCCATGATGTGCGACTTCATCATCGCCGCCGACAACGCCAAGTTTGGCCAGCCCGAAATCAAGCTGGGCGTGATCCCCGGCGCGGGCGGCACACAGCGCCTGCCACGCGCCGTGGGCAAGTCCAAGGCCATGGACATGGCCCTGACGGGCCGCATGATGGACGCCACCGAAGCCGAGCGCGCTGGGCTGGTGAGCCGCGTGGTGCCGTTCGACAAGCTGATGGACGAGGCCCTGGGCGCCGCTCTCATCATTGCGGACTTCTCGCAGATCGCCGTGATGGCCGCCAAGGAATCGGTGAACCGCGCCTTTGAAGGCACGCTGGCCGATGGCGTGATGTTTGAGCGCCGCCTGTTCCACGCACTGTTTGCCACGCAAGACCAAAAAGAAGGCATGGACGCCTTCCTGGGCAAACGCAAAGCCAATTTTGTGCACCAGTGATTTTTTTGGTCTATAATTTGAGGCTTCGGTGGTATAGCTCAGTTGGTTAGAGCGCAGCATTCATAATGCTGATGTCCCAGGTTCAAGTCCCGGTACCACCACCAAATCAAAAACCCTGCATGGTACGCCACGCAGGGTTTTTTGTTTCTGGCCCGCTTTGCTGCGGCGGCCCCCGACGCATGCACTGCGTAGCAATGTGCGGCTGAACCCCTTCGCAGGCTCAGAGGGCTGCCTACTGTTTCAAGCGTTTTCGGCCTCCAAGCCAGACGTGGAAAGCGCCAGCAGCTATCAATGAGATAGCAAACCATCCGCAGTGACCAGCCCACCCAGAGCTTCCACCCCCACGGGTGGCTCGGTCAGCCAGGGCAGTACGAAGGTGCGTTGGGCCAGGCCCTGCTCTATGCGCTCGCACTGCTTTTGCTCACCCGCCAGGCGGGCTTGCAACAGCGGATCAGAAGTGCCCGTGGCGGCCACGCTTTTGTTGATGACCCATGCCCAAGGCTCGATGTGGGCGCGGCGCAGGTCTTCCTGCAGCGCTGCGGCCTGGCTGACGGGCGTGACCTCGGGCAGCGTCACGATGACCACATGGGTTATGTCGGCGTCTTGCAGGCGCATCAGCGGGGTGATGATGTGCTTGGCCATCGCGCCACCGGCGCTGCCCTGGTATTGCTGGGTCATCTGCCGGTGGTAGGCCCCGGTGGCGTCCATCAGCAGCAGGCTGTGGCCGGTGGGGGCGGTGTCCAGCACCACAAAGGCCGTGCGGGCTTCGTTCACCACGCGGCTGAAGGCATGGAACACGGCCACCTCTTCGGTGCAGGGCGACTGCAAATCTTCCAGCAGCAGCGCGCGGCCTGCGTCATCCAGAGCCTTGCCGCGCGTGGCCATGATCTTGTCGATGTAGGCCTGCGTTTCGGCCCGGGGGTCGATGCGCCCCACTTTCAGCCCGGGCAGGCTGCCGTCGAGCTGGCTTTGCACATGGGCTGCCGGGTCGGTGGTGGTGAGGTGCACGCTGTGGCCCCGCTGAACCAGGCCCACGGCCAGGGCAGCGGCAATGGTGGTTTTGCCCACACCGCCCTTGCCCATCACCATGATGAGCCCGTGGCCCTTGGCAGCCAGTGCGTCGGCCAGGGCGGCCAGCGGTTCGGCCTGCAAAGCGGCGCCAGCCGCAGCCGCTGGCGTAGCGGGGGGTACGACATCCCCACCCAGCAAGGCGCGCAGGGCTGGCAGGCCCACGGTATCGAAGGCACGCAGGGGCACTTCGTCGCGCGGCAGTTGCGCCAGGGCATCAGGCATCTGGCCCATGGCCTCGCGGCCCAGGCGCTCGATGGCGTCGGCCACCGGGTCTTGCCCCGGCTGGCTGGCGTGAAACGCGCCGTTGATGGCCAGGCGCTGGTTGGCAAGCCCCAGGGCACGCAGTTCTACGGCGGTGCGGGCGGCCTCTTGCATGGGGCGGGGATCGGGGCGGGTGACGAGCACCACGGTGGTCAGCGCAGGGTTGCTCAACGCCGCCAGGGCTGCGTTGAAGCGGGCCTCCTGCATCTTGAGCCCCGAGTGCGGCCCCAGGCAGGAGGCGCCCCGGTCGTTGCCCGCCAAAAATCCCGTCCAGGCCTTGGGCAAGCTCAGCAGGCGCAGCGTGTGGCCGGTGGGCGCGGTGTCAAACACCACATGGTCGAAGGTGTGGTCGGCATCCGCCCCCTCGCTGGCCAGCAGGGCGGCAAATTCATCGAACGCGGCGATTTCGGTGGTGCAGGCGCCCGAGAGCTGCTCGCGCACCGTGGCGCGCTCGTCTTCGGTGGCCGTGGCCTCCAGTTGCGCCAGCACGCGCTGGCGGTAGGCCTCGGCGGCGTTGTCGGGGTCGATGTTGAGCATGCTCAGCCCCGGCACACCCGGCACGGGCACCGGCTGGTTGGACAGCGGCACGCCCAGCATTTCATCCAGGTTGGAGGCTGCATCAGTGCTCACCAGCAGCACGCGCCGCCCGGCGTCTGCCAACGCAATGGCGGTGGCGGTCGACAAGGAGGTTTTACCCACACCACCCTTGCCGGTGAAGAACAGAAAGCGGGTGGGCTGGGCCAGCAAGCCCAGGCGCGCGGGTGAGGAAGGGGAAGAAGTGGAAGCGGCTGCGGCGTTCATGCCGCCAGCATGGCACAACAGCGTGGCTTTGTCGCGCTGCCAAGGCCGCCGTGGCCCAGCGCTGCAAATGCACATTGGCCTGCGTCAAAGCCGCGGCGCTGCGCGGCCCGGGCCTGCCGCCGCTCAATGGTTGTGCGCTACCCCGCTCACCATCGTGACCACGACCATTCCGGCGATCAGCCAGGCAATCTGCGCGATGGTTTCGCGCGCCGTGAGCCGCTTTTGCAACTGGGGAATCAAATCGGCCAGCGCCACGTACACAAAGCTGCTGGACGCCACTGCCAGGAAGTACGGCAAAAAGTCTTGCAACTGCCCCACCAGGAAGTAGCCCACCGCCCCGCCCAGCGCGGTCACGGCTCCGGCCAGCGACACCTTCAGCAGCGCCATGCGCCGGTTGGCGCTGCTCTGGCGCAGCACCACCAGGTCGCCCATGTGGTGCGGCACCTCGTGCGCCATCACCGATACGGCGGCAATCACCCCCAGGCGCATGTCGGCCATGAAGGCCGACGCGATCAGAATGCCGTCGCCAAAGCAATGCACGCTGTCGCCCGTGAGCAGCGCCCAGCCGCCCGCGCGCGGCCCGTGGTGGTGTGCGTGGCCATGGTCATGCCCATGGTGATGGCCGTGGTGGTCATGGTGGGCGTCGTGCGCGGCTGGCTCTGCATGGCTGTGCTCGTGCCCGTGGTGCCACAGCTCGGCCTTGTCCAGCAGAAAGAAAAACACCACCCCCACCAGCAAGGTGGCGAACAGGTCGTGCGCGCCCGCCTGGCTCTCAAACGCCTCGGGCAGCAAGTGCATGAAGGCTGTGGCCAGCAAGGCCCCTGCGGCCAGGCTGAGCAGGTGCTGCGGGCCCACGCCATCGTGGCGCCCACCCAGGCCCATACGCATCAACAGTGCTGCAGCCCACACGCTGCCTATGCCCGCAGCCAGCGTGGCGATCAAGATTGCCATCAATGTCATAGCTATTAGCGCTTATCAGTATTGCCCTAGAGGCATTTTTTATTAAACATCTGCACACCCCCAGCCCACTTCGCTGACCACGCCAGGGCAGCCCTTGGCAAACCACTGGTGAAGCGTGAACTGCGTCATCTGTTTTGAACCAGGCCTGCGCGCACTGCAAGCCGCATTCCGCTGCGCCGTTGCAGCGGCAGGAGCGGTGGTTGGCGTGAAAAGTGCGCGGCGTTTGAGGGCACCACAAATTCGAAAACCTTGGCTGCAGCAAAGCCGCTGGCGAGGGCTTATTTCATCTTAGCAATCGTGTCAATAGGCCCTGCAGAACTTTTTCAACACTTTTTTTCAGCAGCCAGTGTGCCTCCCTTTTCCCTGTCAAAGCCCGCGCAGTGCGGCCCAAGGCAGTTGCGTGATGGCGGTTGCGGCACACCACACATCGCAGCGGTGCCATCGCCACCCATTCCATCACTATCAAAAAAAAAGATAGCTGCTGGCGCTTGATTATCAAGCGCCAGCAGCCGTTTTCATGCACAAAGCCAATTCGGCAGCCCCCCAGCCCAGGCGGGCCGCCCGCTTCAGGCCGCCTGTTTGGCCGTCAGCTTGTCCTGCGTCTTGGTGTCAAAGTCGCTCGCGTCGTGCCGCTCATGCAACTGGCTTGCCAGATCGCCGCGCACGCGGTTCACCATGCGGCCACGCTGCACGGCGCGGCGCTGGCCCACCTGCTCGGCCCAGCGCAGCACATGGGGGTATTCATGTACCTGCAAAAACTCCCCCGCGTCATAAGCCTCACCCTTCACCATCAGCCCATACCAGGGCCAGATCGCCATGTCGGCCACGGTGTACTCGTTGCCCGCCACGTATTCCGTCACGGCCAGGCGCTGGTTCAGCACATCCAGCTGGCGCTTGGTTTCCATCGCATAGCGGTCAATCGCGTACTCGATCTTGACCGGCGCGTAGGCATAAAAATGCCCGAACCCTCCCCCCACAAACGGCGCACTGCCCATCTGCCAGAACAGCCAAGACAGGCACTCGGACCGCGCCGCGCCATCCTTGGGCAAAAAGGCACCAAACTTCTCGGCCAGGTACATCAGGATGGCCCCGGACTCAAACACCCGCACGGGGTTGGCAGGGTCAGTGCGGTCTTGCAGCGCCGGAATCTTGGAGTTGGGGTTGATGCCCACAAACCCGCTGCCAAACTGGTCGCCATCGCCAATGCGGATCAGCCACGCGTCGTACTCCGCCCCGCTGTGGCCCAGCGCCAGCAGCTCTTCCAGCATCACCGTCACCTTCACGCCATTGGGCGTGCCCAGCGAATAGAGCTGCAGCGGGTGCTTGCCCACGGGCAGCTCTTTGTCGTGCGTAGCCCCGGCAATGGGCCGGTTGATGCTGGCGAACTGGCCGCCGTTTTCTTTGTTCCATTGCCAGATGGCGGGCGGGGTGTAGGGAGTGGGGTTGTTAGACATGGGGCTCCATGGGTAATCAAATAGGGCGATAGGTACGCCAACTAAGAATTCATCGCATGTGAGGTCGAGCTACCCTCCGGTTCCAGCGACGATGATTTCGTCGGCATCCACCTTGTAAGGCTGACCAGCGATCACCTTCTTGAGCAAGTCGATGAACGCGTCCGAATACTTGTGAGACTTACTGGTTTCAGCCACACCAAACCTTACATTCACGTGATACTTGTTGTCATAGCTCTTAATATTCACGCCTGTCTCATCTTCGATCTGTTTGATTAAATCGTTGACACGCTTCCAGCTGGGAAGGTTGAGCATTTTGTAGACCTCGCTGATGACATATCTGTGCGTTAGGTTGATCTTGGATGAATCACCAATAGATGTGACGCCAAACAAGTTAGCGAAGTTTTCACCCGTCTCAACAGCGTGCTCAAGCATCTTGAAGTCGATCTCGACCTGCTTTTTTGGAATATCTGAGCGCACCAAGTCAACGGCACGAGCCATCAGTGCACGCAGAAGTTTGGTATCAACTTTGGCAAGGTTGCCTGCTTGACCAAACGCCTTAAATACCCACTCAAACGAAGCCGCAGTAATACTTTTAATTCGGATATTGCGATCAGCAGTTACAGCCAAAACTTTATCGCGCGGCGGGTATGAGGCTTCATTCTGATCTGGGTCCCATTCCAGAATGTAGATATTAGGAACCAGTTCGTACTCCTGCGCCCTAACCATTCTGTCTACGTCGGAAAGAATTTTCTTAATATTCGGATCATTGGCTCGATAACCAATAAAAACCAATGGATGCTCAATAAAATACGTAAGCAGCTTAGCGCTTAGATATTTATGATCCTCCTCAAAACGCACGTAATCTGCCTCATTGATCACGATGCTTTCGGGACATGAAATACACCCGTGAATTTTGAAAATTTCACCGATCGCAAGAAATGGCTTACGAAGAATCTGCTGGCTTATGACGCGCTCGTAGCCCGGAAACAATGGCTCTATCACTTCATCGTAGTTTGTAGTGACGATTGCGTGAGCGCTGATCGCCTTTAAAGCAGCAATCTCTGCGTCAAGCTCCTCGGAACCATATGAACCATTTTCGTCAGGACCGAGACCTGTGAGGATTTCCCCAATAGCGTGTTTGATAAAAATATCGCTTGGAGTATTCGCCGCAAAATACTCGGGCGGAAAATTTTCCTTGCCAGCGTTCCATCCCCACTCGTGGTACAGCTGCGAAAACACTGAGCCGATCTTCATCAGATCATTGCCGTAGGCCTGCTTGTAGTACGCAAAATCCTTGTCTATCTGAGGACACATCTCGGCGAGCATCCCAAGAAGTTCCGGCCAATTCGGGCCTTTAGCGTAGCGCTTAGTGAAACCAGAACCGATGAAAAGGATTGGTTGGCAACTAGCATCGGCGATGATCTTCGCAACATCGGCCGTCACCTCTTCCTGATACTGCTTGTAGTCCATTGGCATCGCTTACGTCCTCCTATTGCACAAAGTATTCATGAACCGGTGTTTAGATTCATTCGGGCGAAAACTGACTCTCTAATCTTGTTCATTTGATTGAGGAACAACTCCGCACCCCTAGTTAACAGCGAGCTTAAGGCCCGCATCAGCCAACAATCCGAATGCTGCAGAACAGTGAGAAAGTAGAGGCGAGTAAGCGCATCAAGATTGATGGCTAACAGCGCTTACCGCGCAGGGGCTGGAGGTTAAAAACATTGATCTTTAGCCTTCTGCATATGCCCCAACTCAATGCGCCTTATCCCAATTAGCCCCCACCCCCACCTCAGCCAATAACGGCACCTTCAGCGCCGCCACTTCCGCCATCAGGCGCGGGATGTGGGTCTTGAGCCAGTCCACCTCGCTCTCGGGCAGCTCGAACACCAGTTCGTCGTGCACCTGCATGATCATTTGGATGTCCGGCTTGTGCGCGTCCAGCTCCTTTTGCACGGCCACCATGGCCAACTTGATGAGGTCGGCCGCCGTGCCTTGCATGGGCGCGTTGATGGCTGCGCGTTCGGCCCCGGCGCGGCGGGGGCCGTTGGGGGAGTTGATTTCGGGCAGGTACAGGCGGCGGCCAAACACGGTTTCGACATAGCCCATGGATTTGGCGGCGGCCTTGGTGTCGTCCATGTACTGCTTTACGCCGGGGTAGCGCTGGAAGTATTTGTCGATGTAGGCGGCTGCGGCCTTGGTCTCGATACCAAGGTTCTTGGCCAGGCCAAAGCTGCTCATGCCGTAGATGAGGCCAAAGTTGATGACCTTGGCGTAGCGGCGTTGCTCGCTGGTGACCTGATCGACCTCCACCCCAAACACTTCGGCGGCGGTGGCACGGTGCACATCCAGCCCGGCGTGGAAGGCGTGCAGCAGCGAGTGGTCGCCGCTCAGGTGGGCCATGATGCGCAGCTCGATTTGGGAGTAGTCGGCGCTGGCAATCACGCGGCCTGCGGGGGCCACAAAGGCCTCGCGCACGCGGCGGCCTTCGGGGGTGCGGATGGGGATGTTCTGCAGGTTGGGGTCGTTGCTGGACAAGCGGCCTGTGACGGCCACGGCCTGCGCGTAGTGCGTGTGCACGCGGCCGGTGCGTGGCAGGGCCAGTTGGGCGAGCTTGTCGGTGTAGGTGCCTTTGAGCTTGACCAGGCTGCGGTGCTCCAGCAGCTTGGCGGGCAGGGGGTAGTCCTCGGCCAGCTTTTCCAGCACTTCTTCGTCGGTGCTGCGGGCACCGGTGGCGGTCTTCTTGATCACGGGCATGCCCAGCTTGTCGAAGAAGATTTCGCCCAGCTGCTTGGGGCTGCTCAGGTTGAAGGGCTGGCCGGCAATCTCATACGCCTCGGTTTCGAGCTGCAGGATGCGCTGGCCCAGTTCGTGGCTTTGCGCGGCCAGCGTGGGCGCGTCAATCAGCACGCCGTTGCGTTCGATGCGGTACAGGGCCTCGCTGCTCGCAATCTCCAGTTCGTAGATGAAGCGCAGTTTGTCGTCGGCCTGCAGCAGTGGCCACAGAGCGTTGTGCACGTCCAGGGTCTGGTCGGAGTCTTCGCACGAGTAGGCAGCGGCTTTGTCTACCGGCACTTGCGCAAACGGGATCTGGTGCGCGCCTTTGCCGCACAGGTCTTCGTAGCTGATGCCTTTGCGGCCAGTGTGGCGCTCGGCCAGGCTGGTCAGGTTGTGGGGCTTGTGCACTTCGAGCACGTAGCTTTGCAGCATGGTGTCGTGCGCGTAGCCCTGCACCTCGATGCCATGATTGGCGAACACATGGCGGTCGTACTTGATGTGCTGGCCCAGCTTGGGGTGCTTGGGGTTCTCCAGCCAGGGCTTGAGGCGGGCGAGCACTTCGTCTAGCGGCAATTGCGCGGGCGCATCCGGGCCTTCGTGGCGCAGGGGGATGTAGGCGGCCTCGCCGGGCTGCACACTGAAGCTGATGCCGACGATTTGGGCGCGCATCTCGTCCAGCGAATCGGTCTCGGTGTCGATGGCCGTGAGCGGGGCTTTGTGCAGGCGCTCCAGCCACTGGTCAAAGTCCGCCCAGTTGAGGATGGTGTCGTACACCACCGTGCGATGCTGGGCTTCCTCGGCCACGGTGCTGGCGGAATGGTCGGCAAACAGGTCGCCGCTTTGGCCGGGCATGGCGACGGTGGGGGCTGTAGCCGCTGGAGCCGATGCACCTTTGATGGCGGCGGCCAGGCCCTTGAAGCCGTATTTTTCGTAGAACGGCAGCAAGCCCTCGTTGTCAGGCGCATCCAGCGTGATGTCATCAAACGCGGGCAGGCCGGGGATGTAGTCGGCCAGCGCGCAGTCGGTTTTCATGGTGACCAGCTGGCGGCTCAGGGCCAGTTGGCCGCTGGCAATGGCCTCGCGCAGGTTGTTGCCCGCCACACCCTTGATGGCGTCGGCGTTGGCAATCAGGTTGTCGAGCGAGCCATATTCTTCCAGCCACTTGGCGGCGGTTTTGGGGCCCACCTTGGTCACGCCGGGCACGTTGTCCACGGTGTCGCCCACCAGGGCCTGGTAGTCCACCATCAGCGCGGGGGGCACGCCAAACTCGGCCGTCACGCCCGCCACGTCGCGGCGCTTGCCGCTCATGGTGTCGATGATGGTGATGTGCTCGTTGACCAGCTGGCTCAAGTCTTTGTCGCCGCTGGAGACGATGACCTCGATGCCCTGCGCGGCGGCCGTGTGGGCCAGGGTGGCGATGACGTCGTCGGCCTCCACGCCGGGCACGGCCACCACCTTCCAGCCCAGCAGGTCCACCACCTGGTGGATGGGCTCGATCTGGCTGCGCAGGTCGTCGGGCATGGGCGAGCGCGTGGCCTTGTATTCGGTGTACAGCGCGTCGCGGAAGGTGGGGCCGCTGGCGTCGAACACGCACACAGCGTAGTCGGCCACCACCTCTTTGCGCAGGGCCTGCATCATGTTGATCATGCCGCGGATGGCACCCGTGGCTGGGCTTGTGGGGTCGCCCGGCACGGCCCGCAGGTCGGGCATGGCATGGAAGGCGCGGTAGAGGTAGCTGGAGCCATCCACCAGCACCAGGGTCTTTTTGTCAGTCATGCACGGATTGTGCACACGAACCGCCAGCCACCGCAGGCGCTTGGCAGCGGCGCGGGGCCCGAAAGCCGGCAAAATAACGCGCCCCACGGCGCTGGCACTTCGCCACCCGCTGCTGAGGCAGTTCAACGGACAAAGGTCAACCATGAAAAAAATGCTGGCATTGCTGCTCAGCGCTGCGTGCACCCTGGCGGTGGCTGAGACGGATCTGAACCACCTGCCCGCGCCACTGAACAAGTCGCTGCGCGGCAACGCAATCAAATCTGCGCAACTGGACAACGGCGTGCTGCGGCTGCAGATGGACAAGCCCGCCGTGAGCGAGCTGGTGTACTCGACCTTCGTCTTCCACAACATTTGCGCCGAGCAGTGGCACCACCCCGACCAGTTCGCCAAACTGGCACTGGCCAAGGTGGAGCTGCTCAACGCCTCGGGCCAGCAGGGCTATGCCTTTGACGCACGCGGCGATGTGTGCGTGCAGATGGGGCAGCTGGGCAAGAAGTTTGGCGCCTTCATTGCGCAGCGCACGGTGCCGTGCGAAGCGGGCGTGTGCCCCAAGCACCCCTGATGGCCTGACGGTTACACCCAGCGCGCCACACAGCAGCGGCAAGCAAACACTGGCTCTGCCCGCTGCCCCCAGGCGCGCAGCCTGCCCCGCCTACAATCGGCGCCATGCGCGCACTTCAACTTTTTCTCTTGCTGGGCTTGGCGTCCAGCCCCCTGCTGGCCCAAAATATCAACCAAAATGCCACCCAGGGCAATCTGGAAAAGCGCGAGCAGCTATCAAATCCAGAGCAACTTGGCGGCCGTGGCAACCAGCGCGCTGAACGCATTCGCGTGGAAGACGGCGGCAGCCGTGTGGACGAGCTGCGCGTGGGCGGCCAAACGCAAAGCATCAACGTGCAGCCCAAGGGCAGCGACATGCCCGCCTACGAAGTGAAGTCGCCCGACGGCGCACGCAGCCGCAGCGGCAGCAACAGCGGTGCTGAAACCAACACCGCGCCCCGCGTCTGGAACGTGATGAAGTTCTGAACCCGCGCGGGCGCCTGTGCCCGTGCTGCATTGCTGGCGCCGGAGCCAACCTCCCTGGCTTTGGCTTGCCCCTTTTCCCCCGCCCCTGCTTTTCCCCCGCTGAGCTGAACGATGGCCGTTTTTACCGAAGTCTCCAAAAAAGATGCACGCGAAGTGCTGCGCCGCCTGCAAATTGGCGAGCTGGTCGAACTGCGCGGCATTGAGGGCGGGATTGAAAACACCAACTACTTCCTCACCAGCACGCAGGGTGAATTCGTGCTCACACTGTTCGAGCGCCTGACGGCTGAGCAACTGCCGTTTTACCTGCACCTGATGAAGCATCTGGCGCACGGCGGCATCCCCGTGCCCGAGCCCCGGGCCGACAAGTACGGCGAAATCCTGCACACCGTGGCGGGCAAGCCCGCGGCGGTGGTGAGCAAGCTGCGCGGCAAGAGCCAGCTGGCCCCCGAGCCCGTGCACTGCGCGGCCGTGGGCGCCATGCTGGCGCGCATGCACCTGGTGGGGCGCGACTACGACCGCCACCAGCCCAACCTGCGCGGTCTGCCCTGGTGGAACGAAACCGTGCCCGTGGTGCTGCCGCACCTGGACGCCGCCCAGGCAGCGCTGCTGCAGTCGGAACTGGCCTACCAAAACCATGTGGCGGCCTCGTCCAGCTACGCCGCGCTGCCCCGCGGCCCGGTGCACGCGGACCTGTTCCGCGACAACGTGATGTTTGCCAAAGACACCCTCACCGGCTTCTTCGACTTTTACTTTGCGGGCGTGGACACCTGGCTGTTCGACCTGGCCGTGTGCCTGAACGACTGGTGCATTGACCTGCCCACGGGCGCACACCATGCAGAGCGCGCTGCGGCGATGCTCACGGCCTACCAGTCGGTGCGCGCGCTCACGGCGGCCGAGCGCGAGCTGCTGCCCGCCATGCTGCGCGCGGGCGCCCTGCGCTTGTGGGTATCGCGCCTGTGGGACTTTTACCTGCCGCGCGAGGCGTCGATGCTCAAGCCGCACGACCCCACGCATTTCGAGCGGGTGCTGCAGGGCCGCATTGCCAACCCCGTGCACGCCTGAGGCGCTGCACCTGCCGGTGCAGGCCACTTTGCCAGCCCGGAGCTTGCCGGGCTGCCCCGGGGTGGGTGCGTGGCGCACCGCCCATAGCCCTTCGCCCTGACCTGGCGCACGCCCCTGGGGTAAATTCACGCCCTGGCGCGCGCTGAGCCGCCCTGGCCCGCCAGAACCCACCACCACCCATTCCATGAAACTCCACATCGTTCCTGCCCAGACCGGATTCACCTGGGTCAAGCTGGGCATCCAGGCCTTCCGGCGCCAGCCCCTGGCCCTGGCAGCGCTGTTCTTCCTCTCTTTTGTGGCCATGTCGCTGCTGGCCAGCGTGCCTGTGCTGGGCAACATCGCCTCGCTGGTGCTGCTGCCCTCCGTCACGTTGGCGATGATGGTGGCCACGGGGGAGTCGATTCAGGGTCACACACCCACCCCGGCCCTGCTGCTGATCACATTCCGCAAAGGCCGCCAGCACCTGCGCCACATGTTGCTGCTGGGTGCGCTGTATGCCGCGGGCTTTCTGGGCATCATGGCACTCTCGGCCCTGGTGGACGGCGGGCGCTTCGCCCAGGTTTACATGGACGGTACGCCCGTGACGGCGCAAATGGCGTCCGACCCCAGCTTTCAGAAAGCCATGTGGACGGCCACCGTGCTGTCGCTGCCCCTGTCCCTGCTGTTCTGGCACGCGCCGGGCCTGGTGCACTGGCACGGTGTGCCACCCGTGAAAGCCCTGTTCTTCAGCCTGATGGCCTGCGTGCGCAACGTGGGGGCGTGCCTGGTGTTCTTGTTCAGCTGGCTGGGCATTGGCGTGCTGGGCGCGCTGGTGATCAGCATCGTCTCGCTGCTGCTGGGCCTGGGGGGTGAAGGCGTGGGCAGTCTGCTGATGGGCGCTGCCATGATGATGGCCACGATGATCCTGAGCTGCGCGGTGTTCATCTTCCGGGATTGCTTTGAGCCGCCCGAGAGCCTGCTGCACCCTGACACCACCCCGCCCACGCCACCAACTGCTGGGCTGAACTGAAAACGAACTGCGCTGGCACCGACATCGCAGCCTTCGGCAAGTGCAGGCGGCAGGCTGGCTGCGCAGGCCTAGCTGCACAGAAATATCACCGGCGTGCCCCGTTTCGCCAGCTCACGTTGCCCACAGTTCTTACGGAGCACTCCAGCACCAGCAGCCAGTGCATCTGCGGTAGTTTGAGGGGCGAAAGGCACCGACCTTGGTATCAGGCGAAATTTGTTATCCCCCTCAAGGCGGCTTGCCAGGGTACCGCGTGTGCATACGCGCTGCCATGAACGGCCCATACCTTTCACGCAAACGTCACAAAAGCATCAACGAACTGTCACAACAAATTTCTAGCATCGCGGGCTGGTGATCATGACCACCGACCGCAGTGCCTGGCCCACTGGGTCCGATGTGGCGTGGTCTGCAGCAACGCAATACCCCACTGGAAATATCAAGACATGTCCCAATCCTCGCTGACCACCCGCCGCAAAGCACTGCAATTTCTGGCAGGGGTTCCCATGCTCCCTCTGGGCGCAACGGCTGCCACCTCCTTTTTGACAGCCTGCGGCGGTGGTGACGACGGCACCACTGCCAGCTTCGTTTCCGCCAGCTTTACTTCGATGGCAGCCCCCACCCTGGCCAACGCCGCTGCCATGGCCACCACCACCGTGGGCTCCACGCTCAACATCAAGCTCAGCGACGACTCGGTACGCTCGTACCAGCTGGCTTACCAGCCGTTCTTCGTGACGGGCGACATGGTGTCCGACGGCAAGGGCGGCACCATCCTGTCGGGTGGCTACTACGACATCAACAACAAGCCCATCATCGACGCCACGGTGGCTGGCAAGGAACGCCAGTACTTCTCGGACTCGCCCGACGGCACCTCGCTGCTGACCGTGGCCAACCCCACCGTGACCGGCCTCAAGGGCAAGGCCGTGTTTGCCGTGGTGCAGTTTGAATACACCACCTGGGCACAAGACGGCAAGACCGACATGTACGGCAAGCTGCCCTCGCCCATTGCCGTGCTGACGCTGGACCAGGACCAGACCACCGGCAAGCTGAGCCTGGTGAAGTACCACAACGTGGACACCTCCAAGGTGCACGGCCTGTGGATCACCTGCGGCGCGAGCCTGTCGCCCTGGGGCACCCACCTGTCGAGCGAAGAATACGAACCCGATGCGTTCAGCATCGCCAGCAACGCCATGTTCAAGGCTTACAGCAAGAACCTGCTTGGCGACGAAACCAAGGCCAACCCCTACCACTACGGACACATGCCCGAGGTGACGGTGAACCCTGACGGCACCGCCAGCATCAAGAAGCACTTCTGCATGGGCCGCATCTCGCATGAACTGGTGCAGGTAATGCCTGACAACCGCACGGCGCTGATGGGCGACGACGCCACCAACAGCGGCTACTTCGTGTTCGTGGCCGACAAGGAAAAAGACCTGTCGTCCGGCACTCTGTACGTGGCCAAGGTGGGCAGCGGCTTCTCCATCGACCCCAAGGTGGGCACGGCCGCGCCCCTCACCTGGATCAAGATGGGCTCGGCCACCAGCGCCGAGATCGAGAACCTGGCCAACACGCTCAAGCCCACGGACATCATGACCGTGAAGACCACCGACCCGGCCGATGCCAGCTACACCAAGATCGTGGCCAACGGCAAGACCGAGTGGATCAAGCTGAACCCTGGCATGGAAAAGGCCGCTGCCTTCCTGGAAACCCACCGCTACGCCGCCTACCTCGGCGCCAGCCTGGGCTTCACCAAGATGGAAGGCACCACGGTCAACGCCAAGGACAAGATTGCCTACTCTGCGCTGCAGAACGTCCAGTCGTCCATGGTGGCAGGCAATGCCGCCAACGTGCCGGGCAACGGCATCTCGGTGCCCAAGCAACTGGTGGCCGGCGCCGTGATGGCGCTGAACCTCAAGGGTGGCCAGAAGGACACCGCCGGCGGCACCATCAACAGCGAATGGATGCCCGTGGACACCAAGGTGCTGCTGGCCGGTGAGGACATCACCGCCGACGCCCTGGGCAACACCGCCAACCCCAACAACATCGCCAACCCGGACAACCTCAAGTTCTCCGAAAAGATGCGCACCCTGTTCATCGGCGAAGACAGCAGCCAGCACGTCAACAACTTCCTGTGGGCCTACAACGTGGACACCAAGCAGCTGTCGCGCGTGATGTCGATCCCCTCGGGCAGCGAGTCCACCGGCCTGCACGCCGTGGACGAAATCAATGGCTGGACCTACATCATGAGTAACTTCCAGCACGCGGGTGACTGGGGCAGCATCCATAACGTCGTCAAAGACACGCTGGACCCGATGATCCGCGCCAACTACAAGAACAAGTCGGGTGCGGCCGTAGGCTACATCACCGGCACCCCCAGCCAGATGAAAATGGTCTGAAGCTCAGGACTTGCCCCGACCCAAGGGGCACGCCAAAAGGCGCAACAAAAAGCCAGCCGGTCTGCATAGCCCTGCTGGCTTTTTTACTGGCGTACATGGCATCACCATACCCAGCACCCACAGCCGCACCGCCTTCCGCTTTGGCTCGTATGCCGCGCGTACCTTCTTGCTACCCCTCGCCCCGAGCACACTTGGGGCAGCCCCATCAGCACAAAACCTTTCATCAAAGCCACGCCGGACATGGCGCTACTTGGGTCGATGGCCTGCCGTGGCCGCAGCCTCTCGTCCGTGCGATTGGTTGGTGCACTGATATCCAGCCCACACCACACTGGCGTTGGCAAGCGGCAGATCACCGCTAGCCGGATCACACTTTCAACAGCCAAGTACTGACCGATTTGAGGGGGCTGGTGGGCATGGATGGTGAACGCCTCCACTACGACCCCGCTGCGCGTAGCGCATGAAGGCAAGCTGCAAGCGGCCCGCGTGGACAACCACTGGGTGTGGGCGCAGGGATTTGAATAAAAAAGGCCTCTAGCGCTTATTCAGAAAGCGCAAGAAGCTATGTTTTTAATAGCAAACAGTCTTCAGGCAGCCTGTGCAGGCGGCTGCCGCACCGCTTGCACCAAGTCATGCACAAACCGCAGTTTGACCATGGCCCCGGCAGACAGGGCAAAGGGGTAGGCATCGCTCTGGCCCAGGCTGCGGTTCAGGCTATTGAGCAGCAAGGTGACTGGCACCCACTGCCCCACCATGTCGTCAAAACTGGGGGCGGGGCTGCCAAAGGGGTCTGACACGGTGTGGCGCATGGCGGGCTGGGGGCCGGATGGCGGCGTGGGCACCGTCACGCCCAGCTGGTAGCTGGCGGCCGTCTCCAGCAAATCCACCATGTGCAGGTAATGGGCCCAGGTCTCGGCCCAGTCTTCCCAGGGGTGGGCAGAGGCATAGGCGCTGACATGCCGCTCAGCCCACGGCCCCACATCCCCCCCCTTGGCGTAATGCGCCTGCAGCGCCGCGGCATAGTCAGCGCGCTCGTCGCCAAACACGCGGCGGAACTCCTCCAGGCGGGCACCGCCTTGCACCAGCTGGTCCCAATAGAAATGGCCTGACTCATGCCGCAGATGGCCGATGAGAGTGCGGTAGGGCTCGCCCAGCGCGATGCGGCGGCGGGCGCGCTCGTCGTCGTCGGCCTCGGCCACATTCAGGGTGATGGTGCCGCCCTGGTGGCCCGTCAGCACCTGTGGGCCACCCGGCCAGTCAGCAAGGAACTCAAACACCGGGCCGGCCCTGCCCGGCACGGGCTCCAGCCCCAACCGGGCCAGGGTGTAGAACAACTGCCGCTTGGCAGACTCCACCTGTTGCCAGCGCCCCAGGTTGGCGGGCTCGGACAAATCCGGCAACACCCTGGTCTGGCGGCAGGACACGCACAGCGGCGAATAGTCATTCGCAGGCACTGCAAAGTTGCAGGCCCCGTAGGCCGCGCGGTTGGAGCACATGCGATAGAGCTTGCCTGTGGGAGCACTGCCACCCCGCTCGCCCATGCGGCGCCACAGCCCAGCCCCGTCCTGCGGCGCAGGCGCCAGCGTGGCCATGGTGAGCTGGTCAGGCGCAAAAGCCAGCGTATTGCCGCAATGCAGGCATTGCACGCTGTCAAAAAAAACCAGATGACCGCAGTGGTCGCAATTGAAGACGCGCATGAGACAGAGCTTACCCCTTGCGGAGCGCAGGCGGGGGTGGACCCCAAAAACAAAACCTCCGGCTGCTGGGCAGGCGGAGGTTTGGGTTTGCGAGAGCTGGGGCGTGATGGTGGGCTGTCCACCCGTCACACCCCGCTCGTCAAGACATCAGGGGCGCACCACAATGCTGTTGCGCACTTCACGCACATGCTTGGTGTTGCGTGCAATGTTTTCAGCCTGGTTCTTTTCAGCTTGCGACTTGGCAAAGCCCGACAACTGAACCGTGCCGTTCAAGGTTTCCACGCTGATGGCGGTGGCAGAGACTGTCTTGTCTTCAGCCATTTTCGCCTTCACGGCGGTGGTGATACCGGCGTCGTCCATATAGGCGCCGACGGTTTGCTGTTCGCGGGCCACCGAGCAGCCAGTGGCTGTCAGGATGGTGGCGCCAGCCATCGCGGCAAAAGCAAGAGCACGTGCGTATTTCATGGTATTTCCTTCTTTAAAGTGAGTCGAACGCGGGTGCTGGCAAAAAAATCAATCCCGGGCTCCATGGCACCCTCCGCAACCACGGGACTGAGGCGAATCCGAACGATCGCTAAACCGCCGAATCCTGGGGAAACCTGTGTCAGCGAGCTGACGGGCGGCGCGAGAGCCACAGTGCCAGGGCACCGATGGCTGCGCCCGAGGCCACCGCAATGGCCATCGACTTGGCAGGCTGCTGGGCCACGTAGCGAGTAGTGGCTTCAGACACCTCGTGCAACTGGCGGCGTGCGCGGTCGCTGGCCTGGGCGCAGCAGTCAATGCTGCGCGTGGCGATGTCCTGGGCCCGTGCGGCCAGGTCTTGAATGACGGGGCTGGCCTCTGCACGCAGCTGGCGCACGCCACCTTCGGCGGCATCAAACAATTGGTCGGCCTTGTCGTGCGTTGCTTTCACAGCCTCTTCCGCACTTTGCAGCACGTCATCAGACAGGTTGCGAAGCTTTGTGGGGGCGATGTCTTTGATGTTTTCTTTACTCATGGGTCACTCCTGTATTGAGATGGGTACCAAGGGCGAGAGGCTCAGACCACTCGGGTGGCTAAGGCGTCAACCCCTTTTGAGCAGGCCGACCACGAAGGTGACGACGGCCATGACCACAAAGACGAAGAACAAGATCTTGGCGATGCCGACGGCACCGGCAGCAATGCCACCAAAGCCGAAGACTGCGGCGACCAGAGCGATCACCAGAAAAACGACTGCGTAGTGCAACATGACCATCTCCCAAAAATGCGCCGGCGCATTGCCAGCAGTGGGCGACACCTTGGATCGGTGCCAGAAAGG
>NZ_CAXIAK010000020.1:0-49443 GCF_964021665.1 uncultured Acidovorax sp. | reverse complement strand
CAGATCGCCAAATGCAAGGGCGCTGGCATGGCAGAAACAAAGGGGGTGAGGTGCGGCGGCGGAACGTTGGAAGGCAGGCACAGAGGGCAGTCCATGCCCATGGCCTCCGCGGTGGAGATGTCTTTGGTCACCTCGGCGGCCACCCACTTGGCAGGGCCGCCGTTGCCCGAGCACACCAGTTCCATGGCGTGGTGTCGTATGGAAGGAGATGCCCCAGCCACCAGCAAGCCGAGCACGAACGAAGCCAATACCCATAGGCGCAGCGCTCGGTGTTTGCAATGGAAGGACATGGCCGCGATAATAGATTCACATAATATGAATCATATTGATGTAAGTCATGCTTTTGCGGTGCGTACCCCTGTCCATCAAGACGCTGCCAAATTACATTGGTGGCACGAGATGCGGAGGTTCATCGCCAAGGCGGACAGCGCTGGAGCAACTGCCCGCGTGCAACGCACAAGGGCCTGCACCGCATTCAATGTTTATCCAATACGACAGGACGTTTGCTATGAAGAAAATTTCCATGATGTGCACGGCAGCCGCCGTGCTGGCCTTCACGCTTGCAGGCTGTGGTGACAAGCGGCCAGCCGAGGCGCCTGCCGCATCGGCACCAGCACCTGCGGCGGCCCCAGCGGCCCCTGCGGCACCGGCTGCCCCAGAGAACACAGTGGGCAAGAGCGTGTACGGCAAGACCTGCGCGATGTGCCATGCAGCCGGCGTGGCGGGTGCGCCCAAGCCTGGTGACAAAGCCGATTGGGGCCCACGCATTGCCCAAGGCAAAGACACGCTCTACAAGCATGCGATTGAAGGCTTTACCGGCGCCAAAGGCATGATGCCCGCCCGTGGCGGTGGCGCCAGCCTGACCGACGATGAAGTCAAGGCCGCCGTGGATTTCATGGCCGACCAGTCGATCTGACGGAGGCGTTATGCCGCAAGCATCTGCCCCCGCTTCTTCCCACTTGCTGAGCCGCAGGCGTGTGGCGCTGGCCATACCGCTGCTGGGCAGCGCACTGTGGGCTGCCACGGCCAAGGCATCCACTCCCGTGCTGCGTACACAGCGGCCGGTGTTGGGGACGGCCGTGGACATCGTGGTTGAGGGGGGCGATGCCCGCCAGCTGCGCAGTGCCACCGAGCACGCCTTTGCACGCATGCGTGAACTGGAGGCGTTGCTGAGCAAATACGACCCCCAAAGCCCCGTCAGCCGCGTGAGCACAGCGGCAGGCAAGCACCCCGTGGCGGTGCCGCCTGCCGTGATGGCGGTGCTGCGCGAGGCGCAACGCATCCATGCCGTGACCGGGGGGGCATTCGACGTCACGGTGGGCGGGTTGAAGGCCTGGCACTTTGGCGAGGGTGTGCAGCAGATGCCGCAGGCAGAGGAAGTCGCGCGGCAATTGAGCCTGGTGGGTGCGCAGGATTTGGTGCTGGATACCAACGCAGGCACCGCGTTTTTGCGGCGTCGCGGCATGGCGCTGGATTTGGGTGGGATTGCCAAGCTGCCCATCCTGGAAGCGGGCATGCGCGTGCTGCAGGAGCATGGCATTGACAACGCCATGGTCAATGGCGGCGGCGATGTGCTGGTGCGCGGGCAAATGCAAGGCCGCGCCTGGCGCGTGGGTCTGCGCGATCCGCGCACGCCTTCCCAACTCTTGGGTGCTGTATCGCTGCAGGGCAGCGCCGTGGTGGCCTCTTCGGGCGACTATGAGCGCTACTTCCTGCACCAAGGGCAGCGGCAGCACCATGTGCTCAACCCGCGCACGGGCTGGCCCACCACGGGCGTGCACGGCGTGAGCCTGATCGCATCTTCGGTGGCTGAGGTCAATGGCTTGGGCGCCTCCATCATGGTGATGGGCGCTGATGCCGGCAAGGCCTTGGCGCACCGCCAAGGTGGCCTGGCGGTGCTGATTGCGCAGAGCAATGGGCAGGTGTGGAAGTCGCCCGCCATGGCGCGCCAGCTCGGCTCTGCCTGATTCGATTCAGGCACGTGCCCTTGCCGCAGATTTTTGCGAGGGCACGGTCTTACCGTGCGATGGTCAGTTGCCCGGCACCTGGGCCTGTTCGCAATGCACTTGAATCAACTCCCGTTCTGCCAGCGTGTTTCCAAAACGCACTGCGCTGAGGCAGCCGCCCCACACGCAACCGGTGTCCAGCCCCAGCACATGGGGGCGGTTCAAGAACCCCAGCGTAGACCAGTGCCCAAAGGCCATCGTGGTGTCTGCCGTGCGTCTGCCCGGCACATCAAACCATGGCACCAGGCCCGCAGGTGCCTGCGCGGTACTTTCGGTGCTTTGGGAATCCGTCACCTCGTCCGCCGAGCAAAACCGCAGGCGAGTGGAGCCGCTCGGTTCCCTGCAGTGCTGCATCCCACCGGTCGGGTGTGTTTCCGTACATCTGGTGCAGAAAGTCGTGCAGCTGGGCTCCTCGCAGCACCGCTTGCACTTCGCCTGACAAGGCCACCACGTCCTCCAGTGTCCAGCTTGGCAACACCCCCGCATGCACCATGAGCAAGGTTTCGCCAGCCAGGGTGTGCGTTCGCGCCAGCCTTTGCTGGCGCAGCCAATCGAGCAGGGCAGGGTGGTCGGGCGCTTCCAGAACGTGGGCCAGGGTGTCGCGTTTGGAGGGCTTGCGCGCACCGTGCGCTGCCGCCAGTAAATGCAGGTCGTGGTTACCTAGCAAGGCTTGAATGGCACCATCATTTCGCATGCACCGGCGCAATACGTCTGCGGAGGTGGGCCCCCGGTTGACCAAATCACCCAGCAGATAAATCGTGTCGCGGCTGGGAGAAAAACCAATCGTGTCCAAAAGTCGGTGCAATGCGTTGTCGCAGCCTTGGATGTCGCCTATGCAATAAATGGCCATGGGGTGAAGATGAGGGTCTGGGAGAATGAGGAAACTGATTTTCCTCGAGCCGAATCGCCTGAGGATACGCTGCACTGGAGCAGAGTAACTGGGGCCGATGGTGGGAAGAGGGCTGGCCTGGTTGACCATGCCAGGTGGGGATATGCTGTTATGCCACAAACGATCTGCAAAATCTGGGCTGTCCATTCTCAAGCGATCAGTGGCTTGCCGATGTTCTCCATGCCTTGTGGTGATGCGGCTGTATATCTTGCTCTCGGGCAAGGTGCAGGGAACTGAATCGAAATAACCAAGTCCAGCGTAAAGAATGTTATTTGTCCATATAATGGCTATTCCGCTCTACTTACTTTTGATTACACACCATGACCACCTACAAAGAACTATTGAAGCAACGCGAGGCTCTGGAGCAGCAAATCAGTGAAGCCCGCCGGCGCGAACTGAGTGATGCCATCAGCCAAGTGCGCTCTTTGGTGGCTGAATTTGGTCTGACTTCTCAAGATGTATTCCCCACTGGCCGTGCCCGCAGCGCCAGCGCTGGCACCAAGGTGGCGCCCAAGTACCGCAACCCCGCGACAGGCGAAACCTGGACGGGCCGTGGCAAGGCGCCCAAGTGGATTCAAAACCAAGACCGCGAGCAGTTCGCGATTTGAGTGGATTCCATGCATTAAAAAAAGCCCGCTTTTGCGGGCTTTTTTTATGGGCGCTGGTATTTTGTTCGTAATGCGAAAGATATTGAGCCGTTGGAGACAGGGCTTTCATTTCGTCACCTGTACGGCCCCGCATTAATGGATTCAACGTTCGGCAGTTCCACCCACCAGAGCGCTCTGACTGCCTGAGACACCGCTGGATAACCATTTTGCAAACTGGGGTGCTTGTTTCAGATTCTTGTGACATCTTTATGCGGGTGCATGGGTTATCTGACCCGCGTGGCTGTGTCACAGGCAGTAGCGTTCGAACAACCACGAACTCTGCCGCCACCTGAACTCTGCGGGGCTCATGCTTCCCCCCCTTTTAAGGCAGCAAAACTAATTCCGGGTTGAACGCGGCTACCTGCCAGAGCGTCATCGCTTTGGTCTATGGCATGCCTCGCATGGCCGATCAAAGCGTGAGAAACCGCTCTGTGTGTTGATCATCCAAAGCCCATCGCCGTTTAAATGCGCTTGATTGGGAGGTTTTCGGGTGCATAACCCTTCGGCTTGCGTATTGGTACAGGTCTGACGAAAATGGTTTCGTCACCTTTCATTCCAAGGATTTCGCCATGGCACGTTCACCCCAGCCTGTACCCCACGCGTTTCCCGAGACTTTGCGGAGTTTCCCAATCGCTTCTGGCAAAGAAGGCAAGCTCTATTCGCTGCCTGCGCTGGCCCAGCAGTTTCCGCAGATCGCAAGGCTGCCCGTATCGATTCGGATTGTTCTGGAGTCGGTGCTGCGCAACTGCGATGGGCGCAAGGTCACGGCAGAGCATGTGAAGCAATTGGCCCAATGGGCACCGAACGCAGAACGCAAGGATGAAATACCGTTCGTCGTGTCGCGGGTGGTGCTGCAGGATTTCACGGGCGTGCCCTTGCTGGCTGATCTGGCGGCCATGCGCAGCACGGCCGTGCGGCTGGGCAAGAACCCCAAGAAGATTGAGCCGCTAGTCCCTGTGGACCTGGTGGTAGACCACTCCATCATGGTGGACCACTACGGCAAGAAGAATTCGCTGGACCTGAACATGAAGCTCGAATTCCAGCGCAACCGCGAGCGCTACGAGTTCATGAAATGGGGCATGCAGGCCTTTGACACCTTTGGTGTGGTGCCGCCGGGCTTTGGCATCGTGCACCAGGTCAACCTCGAATATCTGGCGCGCGGCGTGCACAAGCGCAAAAACGGTGTCTACTACCCCGACACGCTGGTGGGCACTGATAGCCACACCACCATGATCAACGGCATTGGCGTGGTGGGCTGGGGTGTGGGCGGCATCGAGGCCGAGGCCGCCATGCTGGGCCAGCCGGTGTACTTCCTCACGCCCGATGTGGTGGGCTTTGAGCTCACAGGCCAGCTGCGCGAAGGCGTGACGGCCACCGACCTGGTGCTCACCGTGACTGAGATCCTGCGCCAGCACAAGGTGGTGGGCAAATTTGTGGAGTTCTTCGGCGAAGGTACGCGCACCCTGGCGCTGGCCGACCGCGCCACCATCGGCAACATGGCGCCGGAATACGGGGCCACCATGGGCTTTTTCCCGGTGGATGAAAAGACCATCGACTACTTCAAGGGCACCGGCCGCACCAAGGGCGAGATCGAAGCCTTCGAGGCCTACTTCAAGGCGCAGGGCCTGTTCGGTGTGCCCGCTGCGGGCGAGATCGATTACTCGCAAATCGTGCGGCTGGACCTGGGCACCGTGACCCCCAGCCTGGCTGGCCCCAAGCGCCCGCAAGACCGCATTGAACTGGGCAAGGTATGCAGCGAGTTTTCCAGCCTGTTCAGCAAACCGATTGCCGACAATGGCTTCAACCGCCCCGCCGCGCTGCTGCATACCCGCCACCAGGTGCGCGGCAAGGAAGCCCTACCGCTGGCTGCGCCACCCCGCGAAAAGCCAGCCCCCTCGGGCGCCCCGCGCTTTGTGGCAGAGATGGAGCAGAACCGGCCGACGCTGGCGGCAGCGCACGCCGAGGTGCCAGCGCAGCAGGCGGCGCGTGCGGGCGATATCACCGTGGGCAATGGCGATGTGCTGATTGCCGCCATCACCAGCTGCACCAATACCAGCAACCCGAGCGTGATGCTGGCCGCCGGTTTGCTGGCCAAGAAGGCGGTGGAAGCCGGCCTCAAGGTCAAGCCCCACATCAAGACATCGCTCGCGCCCGGCTCGCGCATCGTGACCGAATACCTCACGCAAACCGGGCTGCTGCCTTATCTGGAAAAGCTGGGTTTTGCGCTGGCGGGCTATGGATGCACCACCTGCATTGGCAACGCGGGCGACCTCACGCCCGAGCTCAACGACGCCATCACCAGCAACGACCTGGTGTGCGCTGCCGTGCTGTCGGGCAACCGCAACTTCGAGGCGCGCATCCACCCCAACCTGAAGGCCAACTTTCTGGCCAGCCCGCCGCTGGTGGTGGCCTACGCCATCGCCGGCACGGTGTTGAAAGACCTGATGACCGAGCCTGTCGGCCAGGGTAAGGGTGGGCGGGATATCTACCTGGGCGACATCTGGCCCAGCAGCGATGAAGTGCATGCATTGATGAAGTTCGCCATGAACGGCAAGGCGTTCCGCGAGAACTACGCCAAGGTTGCCAGCGACCCCGGCAAGCTGTGGCAAAACATCCAGGGTGTGAGCGGGAGCACCTACACCTGGCCTGCCAGCACCTACATTGCAGAGCCACCCTTCTTTGCACAGTTTGCTATTGAAGATGTAGCTGCTGGCGCTTATGCAGAAAGCGCTGCAGGCCAAAAAGGCCAAAAGCTCCCATCGGTGCTCGGCGCGCGCATCATGGCGCTGTTTGGGGACTCCATCACCACCGACCACATCTCGCCCGCTGGCTCCATCAAAGAGACTTCACCTGCCGGGCAGTGGTTGCTGCAGCACGGCGTGCAGAAGGCTGACTTCAACAGCTACGGTGCGCGGCGCGGCAACCACGATGTCATGGTGCGCGGCACCTTTGCCAATGTGCGGATCAAGAACCTGATGATTCCGCCCGCCGCCGACGGCTCGCGCGAGGAGGGCGGTGTGACCGTGTTCCAGAGCGAGGGGCCGCTGCAGGGCGAAAAGATGTTCATCTTTGATGCCGCCATGCACTACATGGCGCAGGGCACGCCCACGGTGATTTTTGCGGGCGAGGAATACGGCACCGGCTCCAGCCGCGACTGGGCCGCCAAGGGCACGCAGTTGCTGGGCATCAAGGCCGTGGTGGCGCGCAGCTTTGAGCGCATCCACCGCTCCAATCTGGTGGGCATGGGCGTGTTGCCGCTGCAGTTCAAGGCGGGCGATTCCTGGGAGTCGCTGGGCCTGTCAGGCGCCGAGATCATCGACGTGGTGCCCGACCCCGCCCTCGCACCGCAGAGTGACGCGAAGCTGGTGGTGCACCGCCCGGACGGCACTCGCCAGGAGTTCACCGTCACTCTGCGCATCGACACACCCATCGAAGTCGACTACTACCGCGCGGGCGGCATTCTGCCGTTTGTGCTGCGCCAGTTGTTGCAGGGCTGAGCAGGGTAGTGCGTCCATCGCCTGCCCAAACCTTGATGCGTGTCTAGCGTTAGAGGCGCTGGGCGACCCTGCAGGTACGACAATGCACGTATGAAAAAGCAGGTATTGATTGCAGGGGGCGGTATTGGCGGCATGGCGGCGGCGCTGGCCGCTTCGCGTGCCGGGTGGGACGTGCGCATGTACGAGCGCGTGGCCGAGTTTTCTGAAGTGGGCGCAGGCGTGCAGCTGGGCCCGAACGTGGTGCGCTGCCTGCAGGCCTGGGGCTTGCAAAAAGCCCTGCAGCAGGTGGCAGCGTTTCCTGATCGCCTGCAGGTGCGCTGCGCCCTCAGTGGCGCAGAGCTGGGCGTGCTGCCCCTGGGGCGCACGGCGGTGCAGCGCTACGGCGCGGCTTACGCCACCATTCACCGGGCGGATCTGCACGGCCTGCTGCACACGGGTGTGCAGCGCTACACCGATGCCCAGCTGTACCAGGGCCTGGCCATTGAATCCTTCACTGACGCCAGCCGCGCGGCCCCGGTCATTCCGGGGGGCGAGACGGTGGTGTCGGTGCGCACCTCGCAGGGCAAAGAGATTGAGGGTGATGCACTCATTGGCGCTGATGGCTTGTGGAGCTGCACGCGCACGCAACTGCTGGGCTACCAGGCCCCGCGTGTGACGGGGCACCTGGCGTACCGCGCCCTGGTGCGGCAAAGCGCGCTGCCCAAGGCGCTGCGCACGCAGCATGTCACGGCCTGGCTGGGGCCACGGCTGCACATGGTGCAGTACCCCGTGCGGCGGGGAGAGTTGCAGAACCTGGTTGTCATCGTGCAAGGCCCCGCGCCGCAGAACCTGGAAACCTGGGACCACGACGCCAACGCGCGCGACCTGGAATTTGCGCTGCAGGGCACCTGCACCGCGCTGCAACACGCCGTGCATGGCGTAGAAGCTGCCGGTGCCGGCTGGCGCCTGTGGCCGCTGTGCGACCGCCCGCCCGTGCGCAGCCCCGAGGAGATGGTGCAAGGCCTGGTGGCGCTGCTGGGCGATGCCGCGCACCCCATGCGCCCCTACCTGGCGCAAGGCGCGGGCATGGCGATTGAAGATGCCGCCCAGCTGGAGCGGGCGCTGTCCATGCACGACCTGGAAGTGCCCTTGCGCCTGCGCCGCTACGCGGTCAACCGCTGGCAGCGCAACGCGCGGGTGCAGGCCCGGTCTACCCGCAATGGGCGCATCTTCCACGCCACCGGCCCCGTGCGGTGGGCACGCAACCTGTCGCTGAAGATGCTGGGCGAGCGGCTGCTGGATGTGCCCTGGCTCTATCGGGGCGATGGCATTGACTCTGTGCGGTCCTGATTTGCTATTGAATCAATAGCTGGCAGCGCTTATGGGGCGAGCGCTAGAGGCCTATTTGTGCTGCATCACACCTGCTGGCGCGGCGCAGGCAGCCAGCGAAAGGCCGCCGCGCCCAGCGCCAGCATTCCGGCAATGGTGAACATTACCACCGCATAGGGCTCGACCCCCTGGGCCTTGGCGGTGGATGCCGCCACGCCGGTGATCCACTGCATCAGCGCCACCCCCAGAAACAGCGCCATGGTGAAGACCGACATGGCGCGCCCCGTCATGGCTGCCGGGTAGGACGAGCGCACATCTGCATACTGCAGCACCATGTAGCCCGACAGCACACCCACCGCCAGCGGGCCCGCCACATCCAGCCACGCCAGTTGCCACACGCCCATGGCCGCAAACAGTGCCGCCATCAGCACCGTGAAGCCGATAAGCCAGCGGCGGCGCGTGCCGGGGCCGGGGTCCATGCGGCCGAAGAAGGCGGGGCTGAACAGCGACACCAGCGACATGGCCGTGGCCACATGCCCGCTGGCGACCAGCGTGTAGCCGTGCCGGTCAATCAGCAAAGGCCCCAGCCACAGGCCGCGCAGCGACAGCATCGAGGCATAGGTCATCAGCGCCAGCAGCAAGATGCCCACCGTGTGCGGCAGCAGGAACAGCGCCCCGAACCCGCGCACTGTCTGGCCCAGCGATTCGGGCTTTGCATGGGTGGCCGTGTCGGCATGGGCCGCCCGGGGCTCGCGCACCTTCCAGAAGATCAAGGCCCAGGCCAGTGCCGCCAGGCCCGCCAGTACCCCAAACCCCCAGCGCCACGACGATTGCTCCACCAGCCACGCCAGCGGCGTGCCGGTGAACAACATGCCCAGCCCACCCACCCCCATGGCAGCGCCTGATACGGCGGCGAAGCGCGACGGCGCAAAGTAGCGGGCGATGAACACCGTGCACACCAGAAAGGCAGGCGCACAGCCCACGCCAATCAACACCTGCCCCAGCAGCAACATGCTGTAGCCCGTGGCCACAGCAGACAGCGCAGCCCCCGCAATCGCCATCGGAAACGCCACCAGCAAGGTGCGCCGAATGCCCCAGAAATCGATGGCGATGCCCATGAAAAGCTGCATGGTGCCGAAGGCGAACGCGAAGGTGCCGGCAAACACGCCCAGCGCCTGGGCCGACAGGCCAAACTCTGCTTGCAGCCCCGTGGCCATGATGGCGGTGATGGTGCGAAACGCCTGGCTCAGCGCAAAGCCGCTGACCAGCGCCAGCAGCATGGCCCAGGCTTGTGGGGCAGATAGCGGTTGAGGGTGTGCAGCGGCGTTGGCGGAGGGCGGGCTCATGCCGCAAGCGTAACGCCCGCCGCTTCACTGGCCTGTCTCGTGGGTGCCGATGGCGGGTTGCCTCGCCACGAAAACATTTGGTACCAACTTTTGCCGAACAGATAATGCGCTCGGGCCATCCCGGTCAACGCGGGGCCCCGGCTTCCGTTACAAAGGGGCACTGGCTTGTTTTTGCCAGCCATCCTCACAAAAAAGCCGCGTTGAACGCGGTGATTTCAACACCCAAGGAGGTTCCCCATGCCATTTCGCCACTCTTTTTACGGCTTCTGGGCCGCGCTGCTGCTGTTCTTCGGGCTGCTGGCCCCTGCGGCCGCGCAGCGTGGCGGTGACGACGGGGCCTACCAGATCCTGAGTGCCCGCTACGGCACGAGCGAGCGCTATGTAGACGTGACCGAGCGCGTGCGCGAGCTGGCCAGCGGCGACCAGCCCTTTCTGGTGCACAACGACACCTTTGGCACCGACCCGGACCGGGGCCGCGTGAAAACACTGCGCATTGATGCCCGCGACGCCCGAGGCAAGACGCGCACCTTCAACTACCGCGAAGACGCGGTGGTCGATGGCCGCCAGTTCACCAGCTGGCGCGGCGGAAACGGTGGGTACGGCGGCGGCCAGGGCAATGGCCGCGACGATGGCGAGTTCCGCATCCTGCAAGCGGTGTACGGCACCCAGGAACACCATGTGGACGTGACCCGCCGCCTGCGCGACCTGGCACGCGAAGACCGCCCCATTGCGCTGACCAACGATACCTTTGGCGTGGACCCGCACCGCGGCCGCAGCAAGACACTGCGCATTTTTGTGCGCACCCGCGACGGCCAGAACCGCATGTTCGAATACGCCGAAGGCTCCACCATTGACGGCGCGCGCTTTACCGGCTGGCGCAGCGGCAACTGGGGTAACGAGGGCTGGAACGGCGGCTGGCATGGCAACGGCGGTGGTAACAACCAGGGCGGCAACTACCCAGGCGGCGGCTATGACCGCCCCGGCGCGGGCTACGGCGGGCTGGCCATCGTGCAGGCAGCCTATGGCGCTGACAACCGCGTGATCGACGTGACAGACCGCGTCCGGGCCCAGGTGTCGGGTAACCAGCTGTCGGTGCGTGCCAGCAACGACCTGGCGGGTTACGACCCCGCCCCGGGCACGCCCAAGGTGCTGTGGGTCACGTACTCCATCGGTGGCCGCGAATACCAGGTGAGCGTGCGCGAGTCGGAATACCTGCGCCTGCCTTGACGGCTGGGGCGGTCATCGCCCTGTGCCTTGTTTTGCTATCAAAAAAAGAGCTGCTAGCGCTTGTGAATAAAGCGCTGGCAGCTCTTTTTGTTGTGAATGCCTGAATGCCCCTGTGCAGCGGCCCTGGCCTTACAGGTTCGTGCGCAGGCGCCAGATCTCGGGGAACAGCACCACGTCCAGCATCTTGCGCAGGTAGCTCACGCCGCCCGTGCCGCCGGTGCCGCGCTTGAAGCCGATCACCCGCTCCACCGTCGTCACATGGCGGAAGCGCCACAGGCGGAAGGCGTCTTCCAGGTCCGTCAGCTCTTCGCCCAGCTGGTACAGGTCCCAATGCCTTTCGGGGTTGCGGTACACGGTGAGCCACGCTTGCTCCACGGCTTCGCTTTCGGCGTAAGGCTGTGTCCAGTCGCGCTCGGTGTGGCTGGCAGGCACCGCAATGCCACGCAGCGCCATCAGCCGCAGGGCCTCGTCGTACAGCGAGGGTGCTTCGTACGCCGCCTGCACCTGGGCCAGCAGGTCGGCGCGGTGCTCGTGGGGCTTGAGCATGGCACGGTTCTTGTTGCCCATCGAAAATTCAATGCAGCGGTACTGGTAGCTCTGGAAGCCGCTGGACTGGCCCAGGTACGGGCGCATGGCGCTGTACTCGGGCGGCGTCATGGTGGCCAGCACATCCCAAGCGTGCACCAGCTGCTCCATGATCTTGCTCACACGCGCCAGCATCTTGAAGGCGGGTGGCAACTCATCACGCGCAATGTGTGCAATTGCCGCGCGCAGCTCGTGCAGCATCAGCTTCATCCACAGCTCGCTGGTCTGGTGCTGCACGATGAAAAGCATCTCGTCGTGCGCGGGCGACAGGGGCTTTTGCGCGGTGAGGATGGCGTCGAGCTGCAGGTAGTCGCCGTAGCTCATGGACTTGCTGAAGTCGAGCTGAGCGCGCTCCTCGTGCACGATGGATTCAGGCAGCGCAGCGCCCGGTGCTTCGCTGGCGGACGCAGGGGTTTGAGAGAAAGGGCACATGGTGGTTTTCTTCCCGGTTCAGGTCACGGCGTGGGTCTGGTTGAACTCGGCCTTTTGCCACTCGCCGCTCTCCAGCACCTGGCGCAGGTGCTCCACCGCGTTCCACACGTCTTCAAACCCGATGTACAGCGGCGTCAAGCCAAAGCGCAGGATGTCTTTGTGCACCTTGCCGCCGTCGCCTTTGCCTGCACTTGGAGCCGCGCCGGACCCGGCGCGGTAGTCTCCAATCACGCCGCGTGCAATCAGCGCCTGCACGATGGCGTAGGCACCGCTGCCCTGGCCGTTCACGCCCGCGCCTTCGTCACGCGTCAGGCACACCTGCGAGCCCCGCTGGGCATGTTCACGCGGTGTGGCAAGGCCCAGGCCGTAGCCCGCGCAGCGCTCTTCCACCAGCTGGATGAACAGGTCGGTGAGCGCCAGCGACTTGGTGCGCAGCGCCGCCATGCCGCCCAGGCTTTGCGCGGCGGTGAATACATCCAGCCCGCACTGCAGGGCTGAGAGGCTGATGATGGGCTGTGTGCCGCACAGGTAGCGGGTGATGCCGGGGGCGGGCTGGTAGTCGGGCGTGAACTGGAAGGGCGATGAATGACCCCACCAGCCCGACAAGGGCTGCCAGCACCGGTTGGCATGGCGCGGGTGCACCCACACAAAGGCCGGTGCGCCGGGGCCGCCGTTCAAATACTTGTAGCCACAGCCAATCGAAAAATCGGCGTTCGCGCCCAGCAGGTCCACCGGCACGGCGCCTGCGCTGTGCGCCAGGTCCCACACGCACAAAATGCCCTGGGCCTGGGCGGCGGCGGTGATGGCGGCCATGTCGTGCATGGCGCCGGTGCGGTAGTTCACGTGCGTCAGCATCAGCACGGCCACGTCGCTGGTCAGCGCTGCGTTGATCTCTTCAGGCTCCACCAGTACCAGTTCCAGCCCGCGCTCCTTGCACAGGCCTTCGGCAATGTAGAGGTCGGTGGGGAAGTTGCTGCGCTCGCTCACGATGCGCTTGCGGGCGGGGCTGTCTTCGCGGGCGATGTTCAGCGCCGCGCTCAGCACCTTGTAGAGGTTGATGGAGGTGCTGTCGGTGCACACCACCTGGTCGGGGCCCGCGCCAATCAAGGGGGCGAGCTGGTTGCCCAAGCGCTGGGGCAAGTCAAACCAGCGGGCGGTGTTCCACGACTTGATCAGGTCGGTGCCCCATTCGCGCTGCACCACATCGGCAATGCGGGCGGGCGCGGCCTTGGGCAGCACACCCAGCGAATTGCCGTCCAGGTAGATCACGCCCGGGGGCAGGGCAAAGTGGTCGCGCAACGAGCGCAGGGGGTCTTGGGCGTCGCGGGTGCGGCAGTCTTGCAGGGTGATGGTCATGTTGATGTTGCTTTCATTTTGATAGCTGCTGGCGCTTGCTGTATAAGCGCTAGAGGCCGAAAATGTTTAAAAATTTGGTGGACGCGCTGGTCAACCAGGCAGCGAGCGAAGTACCGCCCGCACGGGGGATGCATCGGCCGTGGTCAGCTTGAGTGGCAGGGCGATGAGTTCGTAGTCACCCTCGGGCACATCGTCCAACACCAGGTTCTCCAGCACGCGCAGGCCCCGGCGGCGTATGACCTGGTGGCTGTCGAGCGTTTTGCTGTCGGCGGGGTCAATGCTGGCGGTGTCTATGCCCACCAACTGCACGCCCAGGTCCGCCAGCCGTTCGATGGTGGCGGGCGCATAGGCGGTGAGCTGGCCGTCCCATTGCGCGGGCGCCTGGGCATAGGTGCGCACCAGCACGCGTGCGGGCAGCGGCGGCAGCGCGGGGGAGAGGGCGTGGGCAATGTGCGCCCACTCGATCAGCGGCCCGCAGCCTATGGCGTGGATCACGCGGCATGGGCCCAAAAACGCATCGAGCGACACGGCCCCAATGCTGGCACCGCCAGCGTCATAGTGCAGTGGCGCATCGGCATGCGCGCCCACATGGGGCGACAGCGTGATGGCACTGACATTGACCGGACAGCCCGGGCCGATGGTGGCGCACCACTGCTGGCTGTAAGGCGTATCGCCCGGAAACACCGGGCTGCCTGCGTGAACGGGGGGGGAAATGTCCCAAAGCTTTTGCATGGGACGTGACGGTAATGGCGTGGATTTTTTGTGGTGTCGGTTATTTCCAACAGTCACTGATTTTGGGCGCGGGGTTTGCTTCGCTTGGTTGACCGCATGCTCGGTGTCATGCTTAACCGTGATGTGCGGCCTGCATTGTGGGTAAATTCGCCTGTGCCGTTGTTGCTGTGGCAATAGACCCTCTGCCCCTCTGCTGTGGCCCCGGGGCGCGCGCGGAGCCTGCGGAGGTCTCTTGCGTTGAGCCTGAGGTAAGGCGAATGGGGTGTATGAGATGGATGGGGTAGATTTTGTAGAGATGGCTACACCATTGCAGCACACATGACGGCGCACTAAGCTGCCGCCATGTCTCTCACCACCGACTCTTGGCTGGCTTTAGTCGTCAGCCTCCCTTCAGCAGCAGCCACTCCGCGCATGCGGATTTGGCGTGCAGTCAAGGCACTGGGCTGCGCTGCCTTGCGCGACGGTGCCTACCTGCTGCCAGCACCGGCGGAGCAGGCTGCGCAGCTTCAAACATTGGCCGACGAGGCCCTGCGTGAAGGTGGGCAAGCCTGGCTGCTGCGCGTGCATGCCCAGGACATGGCCGAGCAAGTGGCCTACCAAGCACTGTTTGATCGAACCACTGACTACACCCCCTGGCTGGAAGAGTTGGCGCAAGCCCGCCAACTTCTCCCCACCCTGTCTGCCGCCGAGCTTCAGCGCCTGCAGCGCCGGCATGGGCGTGCCTACGAGGCAATCCGCAAGATCGACTTCTTTCCGGGCGAAACCTCTACCCGGGCCGAAGCCCAATGGCGCGACTTCACGAACGCCGTGGATGCCTTGCAGTCACCCGGAGAACCTCAGACCACCGCGGGCCGTATCGCCCGGCGTGACCGCATGCAGTACCAGGGGCGACTTTGGGCAACACGCCGCCACCTCTGGGTCGATCGCGTGGGGAGCGCCTGGCTCATCCAGCGCTTCATCGACCCCAGCGCACGCTTTCTTTGGCTGGAATCCCCGGTCGACTGCCCCTCCGATGCGCTGGGCTTTGATTTCGACGGCGCGACCTTCTCGCACGTTGGCGACCGGGTGACGTTTGAGGTGCTGCTGTCGAGCTTTGGCCTGGACGGTGATCGCGGCCTCTTGCGCCTGGGATCAATGGTGCACGCACTAGACGTTGGAGGCACGGCCACGCCCGAAGCCAGCGGCTTTGAGGCCGTTCTGGCCGGTGCGCGCAAACGCTGGCCAGACGACGACGCACTGTTGGCCGATATGGGCGGGGTGCTGGACTCGCTTCATGCACATTTCTCGACCCATCGCAAACCCTAGCCAAACCCTAGCCAAACCCTAGCATTTCACAACTTCAGGGATGAACATGAACGATCTCAATACAACGGCAGCGCCCGATACCAGCACTTCAGGTATGCCAAGCTACACGCTGTGGCAGCTGGTGCTTTACATGCTGCGCCTGGGAACGCTCGGCTTTGGCGGCCCCGTGGCCCTGGTTGGCTACATGTACCGCGATTTGGTGGAGCAGCGCGGCTGGATTTCGGATGCCGATTACAAGGAGGGCATGGCCCTGGCCCAGCTGATGCCAGGCCCTTTGGCTGCGCAGTTGGCCATCTATCTCGGGTACGTGCATTTCCGCCTGTGGGGCGCAACGCTGGTTGGCCTGGCGTTTGTGCTGCCATCTTTTGTGATGGTGGTTGCCCTGGGGTTTGCCTACAAAGCCTACGGCGGCATCTCGTGGATGCAGGCAGTCTTTTATGGCGTGAGCGCATCCGTCATTGGCATCATTGCCTTAAGCGCCTACAAGCTCACGACCAAGAGCGTGGGCAAGGACAAACTGCTCGGGGCCATTTACTTGGTCAGCGCAGGTGTGACGATTGCCACCCAGTCCGAAGTGATCTGGGTCTTTTTGGGTGCGGGTTTGCTTGTGTGGGCCGTGCGCGGCCCGTTGAAGCGGTTCGGCGGCCAACTGCACAGCATGGCGTGGGCGGCACCAATCGTTGCGGCACTCAGTCTGGAGAACCTCGATTGGCCCAAGCTGGGGCAGATTGCCGCGTACTTCACCTATGCGGGCGCCTTCGTCTTCGGCAGTGGCCTGGCCATCGTGCCGTTCCTTTATGGCGGCGTGGTCAAGGAGTATGCGTGGCTGACGGATCGCCAGTTTGTGGATGCCGTGGCCGTGGCCATGATCACCCCAGGCCCGGTCGTTATCACCACCGGGTTCATCGGCTTCCTGACCAGCGGCTTCTGGGGCGCGGTTGTCGCAGCGGCGGCGACTTTTCTGCCCTGCTACCTGCTCACCGTGATCCCGGCGCCGTACTTCAAGAAGCACGGCAAACACCCCGGCGTGATCGCGTTCGTGGATGGCGTTACCGCCGCTGCCGTGGGCGCTATCGCTGGAGCCGTGGTGGTGCTGGGCCAGCGGTCCATCGTGGACCTGCCCACTGTTGCACTGTTTCTCGCCACCGCTGCGGTTCTGTGGCGTTTCAAGAAGCTGCCCGAGCCAGTGGTGGTGCTGGCCGCCGCCTTGATCGGCCTGGTCGTCTATCCGCTTGTTGCCCACGTCTGACTCGAACCATCTGAAGGAGAACTGCATGAACTACCAAATCCGCCCCCTGACTCTGAACCCCGATCAGCTCTCTGGTTTGTCGAGCCGCCTCATCACCAGTCACCACGAAAACAACTACGCGGGTGCCGTCAAGCGCCTGAACGCCCTGCGCGGCGAGCTTGCGGCGCTGGACTGGAACGCTGCAGCAACTTTCACCATCAATGGCCTCAAGCGCGAAGAGTTGATCGCCGCCAACTCGGCCTTCCTGCACGAGTTGTACTTCGACAACCTGGGGGGGTAACGGCGTGCTGCCTTCCTGCGGGTTGTCCATTGCGCTCACGCGCGACTTTGGCTCTGTCGAGGCCTGGCGCAGCCAGTTCATGGGGCTGGCCAAGGCCATGGGCGGTGGATCGGGATGGGCACTGCTGTCCTGGTCTTCCCGTGAAAGCCGACTCATCAACCACTGGGCCACCGACCACACGCACCTCCTTGCGGGCGCCAGCCCGGTACTGGCGCTGGACATGTACGAACACGCATACCACATGGATTTCGGCGCCAAGGCGGGCGCCTATGTGGATGCTTTCATGGCCAACATCCAGTGGGACAAGGTCTACAAGCGTTACGGCGCTGCTGTCGAGGCGGATGCGTTGGCGTTTGGCATCGACACGGGCGGTGCATTGGCTGGTGCGCCGGGCGCGCTGGATGTGCGGCGCGAGGAGGACTATGTACAGAGCCCGCAGGTCATTGCCGGTGCATCCTGGCGCGACCCGTCGCGCGTGCATGAGTGGAGCCAGGAGCTCGATGCATCAAAGCCGGTGCTGCTGTACTGCCTGCGCGGCAAGGACATTGGCCGCTCCACCGTCCTGGCGCTGCGGGCACGGGGCATGGATGCGCGCTACATCGTCGGTGGCATCGAGGCCTGGCAGGCCGCTGGCCTGCCGCTGCAAACACCAGGAGGTGCCGCATGAAATGGGTCACCCGTGAGCGCCCCAAGATCGACCGCATCGCCTGCCCCTGGCTGATTGCCCGGTTCATCGACAAAGAGCCGGAATTCCTCTATGTGCCTGCGGCCACCGTGCTTCAAGTCGCGCAAGACACAGGAGCGATCCCGTACGACGTACCAGGTGTCGAAATGACCCATGACGGCGACTTCTGCAGCTTCGACGCCTTTCTCAAGAAGTACGGCCTCACCGACCCCGCCTTGCAGGAACTGGCTGTGATCGTGCGGGGCGCAGACACCTCCAGGTTGGATCTGGCGCCGCAGTCTGCGGGCCTGTACGCGCTGTCGCTCGGCCTGTCCAAGACCTTCAACGATGACCACGAGATGCTGATGCATGGCATGGTGATGTACGACGCGCTGTATGCGTGGTGCCAATCCTGCCAGGCAGAAACCCACCACTGGCCCCCGAGCATGGCGGCATGAAGCAAGCAATCGCGTGGCGGCCCCGCCGCTTCACAAGGGGGTTGTATGCGCATTTCCTGTGCGGGGTGCTCATGCCCTTCGTTTGCGCGGCGTCCCCAGAAAGCAAACTGACCACGGCGCAGATTCGCTCCACCGTGGGTGGGCACCATGTCTCCGACGGGCGCCATTGGGGGCATGACTACTTTCTGGATGGGCGCCTGGAGCGTTCAGAGAACGGCCGCACACGCAGTGGACGCTGGACCGCGCAGAACAACCAACTGTGCCTGCTGCTGCCCGAGGTCAGCAAGGAGTCCCCGGTCTGCTTTGATGTGGTGCGCGTGGGCGATGAGTTGCAGTACCGCGATGCGGGCCGTGTGGTTTATGCAGGCGCTGTCAAAAAGCGCACGACCCGATTGCAAGAGGGCCGGCTGTGAAATGGGCTGCGAGGTGCTGAGATGGATTCAGAAGCCTGGTCAAGGTCGTTTGATTTTGCCGACCGATTGACAGCAACCAGAGTTCAGAATTCGGCATGGTGCAATTCCCTGCCTGGGCGCTGCAAGGTGGTTCCAGGCGCGGCCTTGATCCTCAGAATCTGTGCATGGTTTTTTGGAGATTTCACGCCAACCCTTCGGGCAAGGGGTGCCCGGCAAGACACTTGTGCAACTCAAAAAGGATTGTGAGCAGGTGCTCAGACCCCAGCTTCTGCGTTTGATCGCAGCGCTCTGCCTTTCTGAAGCACTCTGATTTGAATCAATTGACGGTGGAACTCCATTTATAAAATGAGAACTAAACTCATTTGCGAAAAGGCTGATCCCCATGAAAACCATGCACGAGAGCGCCGCCGCCCTGTACCCCAGCGCGCTGGCCGCCACATTGGCCGTGGCCTCGGCGTCTTCGTCAGCGGCTTCGGGCCTGGATGGACTGAAAGTGCGCACGCCCGCGCTGGTGACCGGGCTGGTGCCGGCGCGTGATGGGCGTGAGCACAGCACTTTGCTGCGTTTGCTGGAAATTGGCTTTGTGCCCGGCGAAACCGTGCAAGTGCTGGCGCGGGGCGCTTGGGGGGGTGACCCCTTGGCCGTGCGGGTGGGGCAGGCCACTTTTGCGCTGCGGCACCAAGAGGCAGCGATGGTGCAGGTTCAGACGCAGGGGCAGTCATGAGCGCGGTACGGAACGCTGGGGGCGTGTCGCCCAAGGCAGATTTCCTGCGTGTGGCTTTGCTGGGCAACCCCAATTGCGGCAAGACGGCGCTGTTCAACCTGCTGACCGGTGCGCGCCAGAAGGTGGCCAATTACGCCGGTGTGACGGTAGAGCGTAAAGAGGACACGCTGCACACGGCCAGTGGCCGCAAGGTGCGCGTGCTGGATTTACCCGGTGCCTACAGCCTGCACGCGCACAGCCTGGATGAAGCCATCACCCGTGACATCGTGCGTGGCCGCCGCCCCGGCGAGCCGCTGCCCGACTTGCTGGTGTGCGTGACCGATGCCACCCACCTGCGCCTGAACCTGCGCCTGGTGCTGGAGGCCCGGGCCTTGGGCCTGCCCATGGTGCTGGTGCTGAACATGAGCGACATGGCCGAGCGCCGGGGCATTCAGATTGACCGTGAGGTGTTGGCCCGTGAGCTGGGGATGCCCGTGCTGGCCACGGTGGGTGTGCGCGGCGATGGCGCGCAGGAATTGCTGGCCTGGCTGGATTCGCCCGCCGCGCAGGCCCTGAAGGCCCCGGTGGTAGCCGCCCAGGAGGCGGTGGCGCTGGATGCCTCGCCGCTGGACGCTCAGACCCAGGTCATTCGCACCCATCAGCAGGTGCACCGGCTGATGGAACTGGCCGTGCGGGCCCCTGCAGCCAGTCTGCGTGTGGATGACCGCATCGACGCCGTGGTGCTGCACCCCGTGTGGGGCATGTTGCTGCTGCTGGCCACGTTGTTTTTGATGTTCCAGGCGGTATTCACCTGGGCTTCTGTGCCTACCGAATGGATCAACGCAGGCGTGGAATGGACATCTGCCTTCATCCAGCAGCACATGGCCGATGGCCCGCTGCGCAGCCTGCTGGTGGACGGCATCGTGGCCGGCGCGGGCGGGGTGCTGGTGTTCCTGCCGCAAATCCTCACACTGTTCCTGTTCATCCTGGCGCTGGAAGACTCGGGCTACCTGCCGCGTGCCGCCTTCTTGCTGGACCGCGTGATGGGTACCGTGGGGCTGTCGGGCCGTTCGTTCATTCCACTGCTGTCGAGCTTTGCCTGCGCCGTGCCGGGCGTGATGGCTACGCGTTCCATCACCCACTGGCGTGATCGGCTGGTCACCATCATGATCGCGCCGCTCATGACCTGCTCGGCCCGCTTGCCGGTGTATGCGCTGCTGATTGGCGCCTTCATCCCCGAGCGCACCGTGGCGGGCCTGTTCAATCTGCAGGGCCTGGTGTTGTTTGCGCTGTATGGGGGCGGTATTGCCAGTGCCATGGCCGTGGCGGGCGTTGCCAAGCTGGCCCGGTCTGACCAGCGGCCCCCGCAGTTGCTGATGGAATTGCCCGCTTACCGCTGGCCCAGCCTGCGCAGCCTGGCGCATGGTCTGTACGAGCGGGCGG
This sequence comes from uncultured Acidovorax sp., assembly GCF_964021665.1. NCBI lineage: Bacteria > Pseudomonadati > Pseudomonadota > Betaproteobacteria > Burkholderiales > Comamonadaceae > Acidovorax > uncultured Acidovorax sp. The sequence continues at coordinate 28,903 of NZ_CAXIAK010000020.1, read as the reverse complement.
TGATTTTCATCAAGCGCGTGGGCGGCATCATTCTGGCGGTGACGGTGCTGCTGTGGTTCCTGTCCACCTACCCCGCCCCGCCCGAAGGGGCCACCGGGGCGGCCATCACCTACAGTTTTGCAGGCCAGTTGGGCCGCCTGCTGGAGGTGCTGGTGGCGCCCATCGGTTTCAACTGGCAGATCGCCATCGCCCTGGTGCCCGGCATGGCGGCGCGCGAGGTGGCCGTGGGTGCGCTGGGCACGGTGTATGCGCTGTCGGCCACGGGGGACGAAGTGGCCAGCCAGCTCGCGCCGCTGATTGCGCAGAACTGGTCATTGGCCACGGCGCTGTCGCTGCTGGTGTGGTTTGTGTTTGCGCCGCAGTGCATCTCCACCATCGCCGCCGTGCGGCGCGAGACGAACAGCTGGCGCTACCCGCTGCTGATGGTGGCCTACCTGTTTGGCTTGGCGTATGCCGCCAGTTTTGTGACCTACCGAATCACTTTGGCCCTGGGAGGTGGCGCGTGATGTGGCAACAATGGATCACCGGTTTGATCGTGGCGCTGGCCGCCGCTTACATGCTGTGGCGCTGGCTGCCCGCCGGGCTGCGTAAAAAGCTGGGCCGGGTGCACCCGGCCATGGGGCAGAGCGCAGGCTGTGGTGGTGGCGGGGGCGGCGGTTGCAGCAGTTGCGGCGGGTGTTCGTCGTCTGCAGCACCCCGCGCGACGGTGCACGCCGCAGAGCGCCAGGAGCGGTTCTGATCTGAATGGGCGGCCCTTGCGCCTGTTCAGCCGCCGTTCGGGCTGAGCGGCCGCAAGCGCCCTGTGCAACGCGTTGGCGCTGTCTGCCTGATGGTGGGGGGCGTTTGTCGATGCGTGCGCCGTGTCAGGCGTACAACTGGCCTTGCTGCAATGCTGCCAGTGCTTGGCGCAGATTGGCGCGGGCCTGCGATTCATAGCGGTAGAAAAACCACTCGTCGTGATAGATGCGCGGCCTGTCCAGAAAGCCTTGCAGCACTGCGCTGCGCCCCGCTACGTAGCGCGGCCAGCGCACAAAGAAATACTCCTTGCGCACGTTGCGCTCAAACTGGCGGTACACCGCATCGCTTTGGCCCAGCACGGCCAGGTCGATGTCCACGACCCAGGTGGCGTCGCCTTGCAGCGCGCCCGAGTTGTGGCATGTGGCCATGATGTGTGCGTGAACGGTTGAAACCAGGCTGGGTGGCACGTGCTGGCCGTTGAGAAAGCGCGATGCCCACTGCGCGCTGCGTAGCTCGTTGTGGGCACTCCAGGGCCAATACACCGCGTCATGAAACCACAGGGCCAGCGCTACGGCATGGGGTTGCTCCAGCGCGCCGGGCAGTTCGTTTTGCACCGTCTGCCAGTGGCCCAGGCAGGCCTGCAGGTGCGATGCATTGTGGTACGCCCGGGGCCAACGCTGCCAGCTGCGCAGCAGGCGCTGGCCTTCTTGCATCCACGGATTGGCGGGGCAGCCCAGGGCCGTGCCCAGGACTGCCCATTGGGTGAGCAGCGCGTCGGTGTTTACCGTGCTGCGGTCGAACATGCCGCTTTGGCGTTATGCCACGCGGCCGAGCAGAAGGTACTCCATGAGTGCCTTCTGCACGTGCATCCGATTCTGGCTTCGGCCCGCAGCCTGCGGCTGCTTCACGTCCGCATGGCGGACATGAGCCTGCGCCGAAACAGTCTGCCGGCGCTGGCGCGCCACCGCGTTGCATTTCATGCCACGCGGCCGAGCAGCAGGTACTCCATGAGTGCCTTCTGCACGTGCATCCTGTTTTCTGCTTCGTCCCACACCACCGATTGCGGGCCGTCGATCACTTCGGCCTCCACCTCTTCGCCACGGTGCGCGGGCAGGCAGTGCATGAAAAGGGCGTCAGGCTGGGCGGCGGCCATCATTTCGGCGTCCACGCACCAGTCGGCAAAGGCCTTCTTGCGGGCCTCGTTCTCGGCTTCGTAGCCCATGCTGGTCCACACGTCGGTGGTGACCAGGTCGGCGCCCTTGCAGGCTTCGAGCGGGTTGCTATAGAACTGATAGCTGCTGGCGCTTACCCCTTGGGCGCCAGAGGCCAATTTCTCATCAATTTCGTAGCCACGCGGTGTGCTCACGTTCACCTTGAAGCCCAGCAGTGCAGCGGCCTGCACCCAGGTGTTGGCCATGTTGTTACCGTCGCCCACCCAGGCCACCGTCTTGCCTGCGATGGAGCCACGGTGTTCGATGTAGGTGAAGATGTCGGCCAGGATCTGGCAGGGGTGGTATTCGTTGGTCAGCCCGTTGATGACGGGCACGCGCGAATGGGCGGCAAAGCGCTCGATCTTGGTTTGCTCGAATGTGCGGATCATCACCAGATCGGTCATGCGGCTGATGACCTTGGCGCTGTCTTCAATTGGCTCGGCGCGGCCCAGCTGGCTGTCGCCCGTGGTCAGGTGCACCACACTGCCGCCCAGCTGGTACATGCCCGCTTCAAAGCTCACGCGGGTGCGGGTGCTGGCCTTTTCAAAAATCATGGCCAGGGTGCGGTCGGCCAGCGGGTGGTACTTTTCGTACGACTTGAACTTCTTCTTGATGATGGCTGCGCGCTCGAACAGGTAGGCGTATTCGTCAGCGGTGAGGTCGGTGAACTGCAGGTAATGTTTCATGGCAAAAAAGGGCACGCCGTGGCGCGCCCTGCAAGGTTTATTCGGCCAGGATGGCTTTGACCAGAGGGGTGAGCTTGGCGACGATTTCGTCGGCTTCAGCCACGGTGAGGATCAGCGAGGGCACCAGGCGGATGACGCTGTCCGCCGTCACGCTGATCAGCAGGCCTGCTTCAGCGGCGCGGCCGGTGAGGGCGCCGCAGGGCTTGTTCAGTTCAATGCCCAGCATCAGGCCCTGGCCACGAATTTCCTTCACGCCGGGCAGGCTGCCCAGCTCACGCTCCAAGGCCGCCTTCAGGTGTGCGCCCACGGTGGCTGCGTTCTCCAGCAAGCCTTCTTCTTCCATGATGCGGATGGTCTCGTTGCCTGCGCGCATGGCCAACTGGTTGCCACCAAAGGTGGTGCCGTGGTTGCCCGGCTGCAGCACGTTGGCGGCCTTGGGGCCCGCCACCACGGCGCCAATCGGCACGCCAGAGCCCAGGCCCTTGGCCAGGGGCATCACGTCGGGCACGATGCCTGCCCACTGGTGGGCAAACCACTTGCCGGTGCGGCCCATGCCGCACTGCACTTCGTCAATCATCATCAGCCAGCCGCGCTCGTCGCACAGGGCACGCAACTGCTGCAGGTATTCGACGCGGGTGGGGTTCACACCGCCTTCGCCCTGGATGGTTTCAAAGAACACCGCCACCACGTTGGGGTTGCCCTCGGTGCGCTGCTTGATGGCCTCGATGTCGTTCAGTGGCACGCGGATGAAGCCCTCGACCAGCGGGCCAAAGCCGCTGTAGATTTTGGGGTTGCCGGTAGCCGACATGGTGGCGATGGAGCGGCCGTGGAAGGCCTTTTCGTAGACCACGATCTCGGGCTTGGCGATGCCCTTGTCCACGCCGTACTTGCGTGCAATCTTGATGGCCGCCTCGTTGGCTTCCAGCCCCGAGTTGCAGAAGAACACGTTGGTCATGCCAGAGCGTTCCACCAGCTTGGCAGCCAGCGCTTCTTGCAGCGGCGAGTGGTAGTAGTTGGAGGTGTGGATGAGCTTGGTGAGCTGGTCTTGCAGTGCAGGCACCAGCTTGGGGTGGTTGTGCCCCAGCGTGTTCACGGCAATGCCGCCCAGCGCGTCCAGGTATTCCTTGCCATTGACGTCCCAGACTCGGCAGCCCTGGCCTCGGGCCAGCGCGATGGGTACGCGGCCATAGGTGTTCATTACGTGGGGCGAGGCTGCCTCGATGAAAGCGGTCATGCAGAGATCTCCAGACGGTGCAGAAAAAGGTTGGGCTTGTGGCCTGCGAACAGGGTGTTTCACCCGAAAAGCGAAGCACGATTCTAGGGGGAGTGCCGTGGCTGGCCATTGACAATTGCGCATCACTGCGATGCGTTACCCGCCTGGGCTGCAGGAGTACCGGGTTAGCTCTTATATAAGAGTTAGAATGGATGGCTGTAGCAACCCTGCGGTGAGCTGCCACTTACCCAACCGACCGCGATGGTTTCCCCCTCCACCAAAGAAGTCTTCATCCAAGGCGTTACCCACGACGGGAAAACCTTTCGACCCAGCGATTGGGCCGAGCGCTTGGCGGGCGTCATGAGCCAGTTTCGCCCTGGTGGCTCGCGGCCGGGCAGCCACCTGAGCTATTCGCCCTGGTGCATTCCCACCACCCTCAACGGCGTGAAATGTGTGGTGGTCCACCGCGACTTGCAAAACCACGAGCCCATGGCCTGGGACTTTGTGATCAACTTCGCAAGGGACAACAACTTGCAAGTCGCTGAGGCCTGTTTGCTACCCGACGCTCCCCCCCCCAAGGCCTGACTGGCCTTTTTTTACGCCTGCTCGCGCCGCAGGTGGGGGCCATGAAGGCGGCATGCAAGGCATAGGGATCCGCCAGATGTGCCAAGAAGATGGTTTGCGCCGCACCTGAAAACCAAGCGGGCACAAAAAAACCGCCCGAAGGCGGTTTTGATGTTTTGCTGACAGCGCACCCGTTACAAACGGCGGGCAGTTTGCACTACCCGTGCTGTTTGCCTGAAGTGGGTCAGGCGGCCAGTGCCAGGGCTTTCACCTTGGCTGCCAGGCGGCTCTTATCGCGAGCTGCCTTGTTCTTGTGGAAGATGCCCTTGTCGGCAACGGTATCCACCACGCTTTGTGCCTTGGCAAAAGCTTCAGCAGCCTTCACCTTGTCGCCAGCCAGAACAGCCTTTTCGACGTTCTTGACGGCAGTGCGGTATTTGGAACGCAGCGATGTGTTGGCTGCGTTGATCTTGACGTCCTGACGGACGCGCTTACGGCCCGACGCCAGGCGTGGGTTCTTTTTCTTTGGTTTAGCGGATGCCATGATTTAGTTCCTTGAGTCTGAGGATGATGTCAGCAAAGCCGACGATTATAGCCCACTGGCTGAGAAGGGCGGGGCTTTTCGCCAGCGGGCCCATTCCGGGCATCTGCTCGCCGGGCATATGGGCCCTGCGCGGCGCTGCATCCGCCCGGATGTTTCAGGTAAGGGCGTGAAACAACCCCACAGCCGCCCAGGCGGGGCCGTGCGCTGCGAATACACTCCCGGCGGTGTCTCTGTTCAAAGCCGCCTCCACCGTATCCCTGCTGACCCTGGCCTCCCGCGTGACGGGCCTGGTGCGCGACCTTTTGATGGCGTCCATGTTTGGCGCCAGCGCCCTCACGGACGCCTTCAACGTCGCTTTCCGCATTCCCAACCTGTTTCGCCGCCTGTTTGCCGAGGGTGCATTTGCGCAAGCCTTTGTGCCCGTGCTGGCAACCACCAAAACCAAAGAAGGCGAGGAGGCCACGCACCGGCTGATCGCTGCGGTGGCCACCGCCCTGGCCTGGACGCTGCTGTTGACTTGCACGCTGGGTGTGCTGGGGGCGCCTGCGCTGGTGTGGGCCCTGGCCAGCGGCATGCGCCAAACCCCCGAGGCTTTTGACGCTGCCGTGTTGATGACGCGGTGGATGTTTCCCTACATCGGCTTCATGTCCATGGTGGCGCTGGCCGCCGGCATTCTCAACACCTGGAAGCACTTTGCCGTGCCCGCCGCCTCGCCCGTGTTGCTCAACCTTTCCATGATTGGCGCGGCCTGGCTGGGGGCGCCCCAGCTGGAGGCGCGCGGCATCGAGCCCATCTACGCCATGGCGGGTGGGGTGATGCTGGGGGGCGTGCTGCAACTGGGGGTTCAAATCCCGGTGCTGCTTCGCATGGGACTCATGCCCCGCATTGGGGTGACCTGGGGTGCCCTGCGCGCGGCCTGGGCTGAGCCGGGCGTGCGTCGGGTGTTGACGTTGATGGCGCCCATTCTGCTGGGCGTGGGGGTGGCGCAGGTGTCCCTGATGATCAACACGCAGATTGCTTCTTACCTGGCGCCCGGCAGCGTCACCTGGTTGTTTTATGCCGATCGGCTGATGGAATTCCCCACGGCCTTGCTTGGGGTTGCCCTGGGCGTGGTGCTCACCCCCCAGCTCACTGCCGCCAAAGCGGCGGGGGATGCGCAGAAATACTCGGCCATGTTGGATTGGGGTTTGCGCATAGTGGTGCTGCTGGCCGTGCCCTGTGCCGTGGCGTTGCTCACTTTTGCCAAACCCCTGGTGGCCACCTTGTTCCACTACGGCAAGCTGGCAGACACCGATGTGGGGCAGATTGCCGTGGCGTTGGCTGGCTACGGGGCGGGCTTGCTGGGCCTGGTGGCCATCAAGGTGCTGGCGCCCGGCTACTACGCCAGCCAGGATGTGCGCACCCCGGTCAAGATTGCCATCGTGGTGTTGGTCATCACCCAGATCCTGAATGCTGTACTGGTGCCGCTCATCGACCACGCGGGGCTGGCCCTGTCGATTGGCCTGGGGGCTCTGGTCAACGCGCTGTGGCTGTTGATCGGGCTGGTGCGGCGCGGCAGCTACCAGCCCCAGCCGGGCTGGTCGCGCTTTGCCTTGCAGGTGGTGGCGGCCAGTGCGTTGCTGGCAGTGCTGCTGGCCTGGGGCTCGCATTACTTTGACTGGGTGGCCCTGCGCGCCCACAGCGGCCAGCGGGTGCTGCTGTTGCTCGCCCTGATGATGGCTGCGGCGGTGGTGTATTTCGGTGCCCTGTGGGCCGCAGGGCTCAAGCTGCGGCAGATGCTGCGCCGCTGAGCGTTCTTTGCACGCGGCGCAGTGGCGGTAACACCGGGGTAAAGCCCCCGGTTTTGCGCCTTGACTGCCCTGCGGCCCCCACCTAAAAATCTGCCATGTCCCTGAGCTATACCGTTCCTTCGTCCCTGGAGTATTTCGCTTGCCTGGTGCAAAGCGACGAGCACTTTCCGCTGCTCGAAGCCGCCGCCAGCATCGCGCAGGACGAGTACCCGGAGTTGGATGTGCAGCAACTGCTGGGCGATGTGGACCAGATGCAGGCCCGCATCCGCCGGCGCCTGGCCAGCGATGCCCCGTCGCTGCAGCGGTTGCATATGCTCAACCAGTTCTTTTATTCTGACCTGGGCTTTGCAGGCAACGTCAACAATTACTACGACCCCGACAACAGCTACCTGAATGCGGTGCTGCGCACGCGCCGGGGCATTCCCATCAGCCTGGCGGTGCTGTGGATGGAGCTGGCCCAGGGGCTGGGTCTGCATGTGCGCGGGGTGGGTTTTCCGGGCCACTTCATGGTGAAGGTGCTGCTGCCCAAGGGGCAGGTGGTGATGGACCCGACCACGGGCCAGTCGCTCAGCCGTGAAGACCTCTCCGAGCGGCTGGAGCCTTACAAGCGCCAGAGCGAGCTGGTGGATGACTATGACGTGCCGCTGGGCCTGTATTTGCAGGCCGCCACGCCGCGCGACATCATTGCCCGCATGCTGCGCAACCTCAAGGAAGTGCACCGCTCGCAGCAGGACTGGCAGCGCCTGACGGCGGTGCTGGACCGCTTGGTGGTGCTCTCACCCCAGGCGTGGGGTGAGCGGCGGGACCGTGGCCTGGCCCATGCCGAACTGGGCAACGTCAAGGAAGCGGTGCAAGACCTGGAAACCTACCTGGCCCACGCCGAAGACGGGCTGGATGCCGACATGGTGGCCGAGCGTTTGAACGCCCTGCGGCGTTCGCTGGGTTAACCCAAAAGATTGGCGCCTAGCGCCCTTTAAAACGGCTGGCCGTCTTCTGCCGAGAGTTGTGCGCGCAACTGGGCCAGTTGCTGGCGCAGGGCCTCGTTTTCGGCCGTCAGCTCGGCCACGCGCGCGCGCAAGGCTGGCAGCTCATCGGTGTGGGCGCCTTCAGTCGGCTGCGGGGCCTCATCTGCATTTTTTGGGGCGGCTTCTTCGCGGGTTTTGCGCTTGGCTTCGCGCACGCGCTTGGCGGCTTGTTTGAGCTCGTCTTTGCCTGCGGTGGCGGCCGCCACCTGTTCTTCAGCCGGCAGGGTGGCCACGGCGGCGGCTGCATTGAGCGAGATGGTGCCGGACTTCACCGCCGCCACCAGCTCAGGCGCTGCCTGCTTCTGGATTTTTTCAATCATGACCACCTGGCTACTGCTCAGGCGGGCCGCGCGCGCAATGGCTTCGCGGCTGCTCAGGTCTTCGGGGGGCGCCACGCTGGCCGCCGCAGGGGCGGCGGTTGCAGAGCTTTCTTCAGGCTGCGTTTCTGCTTGCGCATTGCCCGCCACAAAGGCAGCTGCCGCGCGTGCACGGCGCTCCGCCACGATCTCGCGCTTGCGCAGCGCCAGCACGCCACGCTGAAAGTCAGACACGCTGCGGCGGCCCAGGTGCTGGTCAATCATCCACAGGTGCACATCTTCCATCGATTGAAAGCGCGTGTTCTGCACTGTTTGGAAGGGCAGGCCGTGCTTTTGGCAAATGCCGTAGCGGTTGTGGCCGTCCACCAGCACATCACCCCACAGCACCAGGGCATCGCGACAACCCTCGGCCAGAATGCTGCGCTCCAGCGCATCGTGTTCTTCCGGGGTCAGGGGGTCGATGTAGGCTTTGAGTTCTTCGTTGACAACGATGTTCATGGTGTGTGGGCGCGTGGCCGGGTCTTCAAGGCAGGGGCGGCATTGTAGTTGCGCCGTGCTTGCTGTCTGGCAAGGCTCAGTTGTCCCGCGTGCCGCGCAGGGCCAGCCAGCCCGCCACCGCTGTGAACACGACGAGGATGCCCACGATGACCCAAAAGCCATGTTCGCTGTCGGCCAGCGGGATACCGCCCACATTCATGCCCAGCAAGCCCGCAAGGATGTTGATGGGCAGCGCCAGCACGGTGACCACGGTCAGCACGAACAGGCTGCGGCTGTTGGCCTCCTGCACACTGGCCGCCAGTTCTTCCTGCAGCAGCTTGATGCGCTCTTGCAGGCCCTGCATGTCGCGCAGCACCACCGAGAACTCTTCGGTGGAATCGCGCAGCTCCTGCACATCGTCGGCGCCCATCCAGGTGGGTGGGTGCTGCAGCAGGCGGAACAAGGCTGCAGGCTCGGGGGCCAGCAGCCGCTGCAGTCGCACCAGCAACCGCCGCAGCACGCCCAGCCGGGCCCGCTTGTGGTTGAGCCGGCCCGCCAGCAATTCATCCTCAATGCCGTCGATGCGCTGGGTGACGCCGCGCACGATGTCCACCAGCCCGGCGGCCTGGGTGCGCATCAGCTGCTCCAGCAGCGCCACGCTGGAGCGCGGCGTGTAGCCCTGCCGCACGGCCGTGCGCAGGGCGTCCACCGACCGCAGCGGGTGGGCGCGCGCGGTGATGACCACGTGGGGCAGCACGCAAATCCACAGCGTGGCAATGTCAAAGGGCTCGAAGGCGAAGTCGAAATGTGCGTCGTTGAGCACACCCACCAGGGCATCGTCGTCGCGTTCGATGCGGGTGGAGTGCGAGCCCTCTTTGAGTGCCTCAAAAAACGCATCGGGCAACTGGGCGTGCCGCTGTATCCAGCGCAGGGCCTGGGCGTGGGCCAGGTTGAAATGCAACCACACGAAGGGGGCGGCGTCGGGCCGCTGCACCGACCCCTGGCCTGCTGGCGTGGTGGGGTTGCCATGGGCATGCAGCCAGTGCGCAGCTGCGGTGCTGTCCAGCGGCAAGGCAGGCGTGCTGCCCTGCATGAGGTAGCCGCACACCAGACCTGCCGAGTCGCCGCCGTAGCTGTGGTGCGGCAGCGTGCCTGCAGAGTGGACTGTCATGAAATGGGTAGGCAGAAGGTACAAGGGCCCGGGCAGGAGGGCGGCCTGCCATCGTGCGCTGCGAGCATGACGGTTTGATGACCGTTTGGTGGCTGTCACGGTGTTGTCACCAAAGCAGGGCAGCATGGGCGCACCTTTTTGCACCGTTTCACAGCCATGCTCCAGAACACACCGTTCGACGCCCAGGACCTGATGCAGCGCATCGCCAATGACTTGATGGACAGCTACGACGAAGAGTTGGAGCTGGAGATTGAAGACCGCAACGTGGATGAGGCGGGTGACCTGGTGGCCACCGACAAGCTGGAGCGCCAGCGCTACTTCAAAGAGCTGTTTCGCCTGCAGGGCGAGCTCGTCAAGCTGCAGGACTGGGTGCAGCACAGCCGCCAGAAGGTGGTGATTCTGTTTGAGGGCCGCGATGCGGCAGGCAAGGGCGGGGTGATCAAACGCATCACCCAGCGGCTGAACCCACGGGTGGCGCGTGTGGCCGCACTGCCTGCGCCCAACGACCGCGAGCGCACGCAGTGGTACTTTCAGCGCTATGTGGCGCACCTGCCAGCGGCTGGCGAGATCGTGCTGTTTGACCGCAGCTGGTACAACCGTGCGGGTGTGGAGCGGGTGATGGGCTTTTGCTCGGACGACGAGTACGAAGAATTTTTCCGCACCGTGCCCGAATTTGAAAAGATGCTGGTGCGCTCGGGTATCAAGCTCGTCAAATACTGGTTCTCCATCACCGATGAAGAGCAGCACCTGCGCTTTCTGGGGCGCATCCATGATCCCCTCAAGCAGTGGAAGCTCAGCCCCATGGACCTGGAAAGCCGCGTGCGCTGGGAGGCCTACACCAAGGCCAAGGAAACCATGCTGGAGCGCACCCACATCCCCGAAGCCCCCTGGTGGGTGGTGCAGGCGGTGGACAAGAAAAAGGCGCGCCTCAACTGCATTCACCACCTGCTGAGCCAGCTGCCTTACCAGGAAGTGCCCCACGACCCCGTGGTGCTGCCCGACCGGGTGCGCAACCCCGAGTATTTCCGCCAGCCTGTACCGGCGTCGATGTACGTGCCTGAGGTGTATTGAGTGCTGCAGGCGCTGAAGCCCTCTCAGCTTGGGTGGTGTTTGCTATAGGGTTGATAGCTGCTAGCGCTTGTCCAGTAAGCGCTAGAGGCCAAAACACTTCAAACTGATGGGGCTGTCTGTATTTGTCTTCGGCCGATCATGGACCCCGACCCAGTCTGCAGGCTGTGCCTGCCTTCGCTCAAGCGCAACCGGAATGGGGCTGTGTCCGGCACCGTTGGGGGCTTTTTCCAGTGGTTTCCGCCTTCGTAGGTGTTTGTCTCACGGAGGCTGGGGGAAAGCATCCCGCCCCGTGGAGCTTCACTCCTGTTAAGGTGGTAAGGGTTTTCCCTTGGTGATGCATGTCACCCCGCCTTCAATTTTCCCTTCCTCCATGCCCCGCAAACCCCGTCTTTTTTCCCTGGCCAGCTGGACCCGCGCCTACCAGCGCAACCTTGCGGCGCTGGTGCGTGCAACCCAGCCGGTGCCTCGGAAAAAAGCCGTTTCAGCGCAGGCCCGGCCGCAGCGCAAGGTGGCAGCCAAGCCTGCACCCCAGCGGGCCCCACTGGCCAACCCTTCCGAGCAATGGATTGCTGGCGTGGCTCCCGGCCCTGCGGGTGCGCGGCGCTTTCACCTGTTTGTGCCGCCGGGGCTGGTGGCCGCACCGGGCGAGACTTTTGCGCTGCTGGTCATGCTGCATGGGTGCCGCCAGACGGGAAGTGACCTGGCCGCCATCTCGCGCATGAACCGCATTGCAACGCGCAAGCGCTTTCTGGTGCTCTACCCGGAGCAAGAGCGCATGGCCAACCCCCAGGGCTGCTGGAACTGGTACGAGCGCCGCAGCGGCAAGGCCGATGCCGAGGCGGCCACGGTCCTCGCCGCCGTGGACCAGGTGGCGCGGCGGCACTCCGTGGACCTGTCACGTGTGGCCGTGGCGGGCCTGTCGGCGGGTGCCAGCATGGCTGCGCTGCTCGCGGCGCTGTCCCCCACGCGGTTCTGCGCCATGGCCATGCATTCGGGGGTGGCACCGGGTACGGCCGAATCGGCCGCCAACGCCTTGGCCGCCATGCGCGGCACCCGTGATGCGCAATTGCCTGATGCATGGCCCGCGCTGCCAGCCGCCATGACCGACACAGGGTTGCCCGCTGCCCCCCAGGGATTGCGCCTGCCGCCCCTGCTGGTGCTGCATGGCGATGCCGACCGCGTGGTGTCCGTGCGCAACGCCACGGCCACAGCACTGCTCTGGGCCCAGGCGTCGGGCGCCCGTGCCACGGCAGAGCGCACCGTGGCGCGCGGGCAGCGGTATCCGATGCGGGCGGTGGACTTCAAGCTGCGCGGCCAGTTGGCCGTGTCGTTGCGCGAAATTGCCGGGCTGGACCACGCCTGGAGCGGCGGGGCTTCCCGTTGGCCTTACAGCGATCCGGCGGGGCCGGATGCATCCGCCCTGATCTGGGCTTTTGTGGCAAGGCAGTTCAAGAAAATTTGAAGAAAATGGCCGCTAGCGCTTACGCATCAAGCGCTGGTAGCTATCATTTTTGATGGCTGGCGTGTACGAAGGCCGCTCAGGTCAGTCGCAGCGGTGCCGTGCCGGCCGAGCGTGCAGCTGGGGCCTGGTGGGATTCGTCCAGATGGAAAGTCGCCACCACCTGCGTCAGTTCTTGCGCGTGCTGCTGCAAGGCTGCGGCAGCCGCTGCGGCTTCTTCCACCAGCGCGGCGTTCTGCTGCGTGCCCTGGTCCATCTGTGCCACGGCCTGGTTGATCTGCTCGATGCCGTCGGTCTGCTCGCGGCTGGCCTGGCTGATTTCTTCGATCACGGACGACACCTGCAGCACGCTGTTCACCACCGCCTGCATGGTGGTGCCGGCTTCCTGAGCCAGTTGCGTGCCGGCCTTGACCTGTTCGGCGGAATTACCGATCAGGGCCTTGATTTCTTTGGCCGCTTCGGAGGAGCGCTGGGCCAGGCTGCGGACTTCGGTCGCCACCACCGCAAAGCCCCGGCCTTGTTCACCGGCGCGGGCTGCTTCCACCGCCGCATTCAGCGCGAGGATGTTGGTCTGAAAGGCAATGCCTTCAATCACGCCTGTGATGTCTGCGACCTTGCGCGACGACGCTTCAATCGAGTCCATGGTCTGCACGACCTTTTCCACCGCAGCGCCCCCCTGGCGCGCCACGTCGGAGGCAGACTTCGCCAACCTGCTGGCCTGGCGTGCGTTGTCGGCGTTCTGTTTGACGTTGGAGGTCATTTCCTCCATCGACGCGGCGGTTTGCTCCAGGGCACTGGCTTGCGATTCGGTGCGGCCCGACAGGTTGCTGTTGCCCGCCGCGATCTGTTGCGAGGCGCTGGCGATGTGCTCGGTGCCGCTGCGCACCCGCTGCACGATGCGGTGCAGGCTGTCGCGCATGGCCTGTATGTCCAGCATCAGGCTGGATTCATCGCCGGGACGGGTCTTCACCGCCACGGCCAGGTCACCCTGGGCAATGCTGCGCGCGATGTGGCGCGCATAGTCGGGCTCGCCACCCAACTGGCGCAGCAGGTTGCGCGAGATCAGGGTGCCCACCACCAGCAGCGCTGCACCCAGCGCCAGTGCTACGGCACCAAAGCCCATGGCGCGTTTCCAGATGGCGGCGTTCACGGTGTCGATGTAGACGCCTGAACCAATCACCCAGCCCCAGGGCTCAAAGCCTTTGACGTAGGAGGTCTTCTCCACCGGAATATCACTGCCAGCCTTGGGCCACATGTAGGGCACAAAACCGGCGCCTTGGGTCTTGACGATGCGCACAAATTCCATGAACAGCGGCTGGCCGTTGGGGTCTTTGTTGGCAGAAAGATCCTGCCCATTCAGTTCGGGCCTGACGGGGTGCATCACCATGCGGGGATGCATGTCGTTGATCCAGATGTATTCATTGCCGCTGTAGCGCAGCGCTTGCATGGCCGCTGCTGCGCGCTGCCGGGCTTCTTCGTCGGGCATGGCGCCCTTGGTGCTCAGCGTGTGGAAATGCACGGCAATGCCATGAGCCACCTCGACCACCTGGCGCACACCGGTTTGTCGCTCTTCAAGGATCAGCTTGCGTTCGGAAACCAGGAACCAGGCCGTCATCACCCCCATGCCCAAAAGGGCGAACAGCACTTGAAGTGCCAGTTTTCTTGCAATGGTCATGGGGCGCGCCTGAAGTGAAAGGAGAGGTGCAAAATCCCAACCTTTTTACTAAAAGTTGCAAATTGTGCTGGTGCGCGCAGATTTTAGTGTTTGAGGTTTGCAATGTGCTGACATTGACCCCGTTCTTCAGGGTTTATCCCGACAGAGCTGCGCAAGCGCGAGAACACCTACAGGCGCGGGTCGCGCTTCAAAGGTGGCGACCCAGGGTCACACCAGTCGCGCGGCGACCAGTTCCTTCTTGAGGTAGGCGTAAAACAGTGGCGCTGCCACCAGTCCCGCCGGGCCAAAGACGGCCTCGGCCACGAACATCACGCTCAGCAACTCCCACACACCCATCTGCGTGCGCTGGCCTACCACCTTGGCGTTGATGACGTATTCGGCCTTGTGGATCAGGATGAGAAAGCCCAGGCAAGCCGCAGCCGCCAGGGGCGACACCGACAAGCCCACGATGGTCATCACCACATTGCACAGCAGGTTGCCCACGATGGGTACCAGGCCCGCCACAAAGGTCAGCGTGATGAGCACCGGCGTGTAGGGCAGGGCCATGTCCCACATCGGCAAAATGAACAGCAGAAACAAGGTCGTGAGCAAGGTGTTGAAGGCAGCAATCCAGAACTGCGCCGCCACGATCTGCCGGAATGCCTCGCCAAACAGGGTGATGCGCTGGGCCAATTGCTGGGCCAAAGGCCCCAGGCCTGCCTTGGTCGTGCGCACGGCGGCCAGTGAGCCAATCAGCAAGCCCACATAGGCAAACAGCACACTGCCCAGCCATGCACGCCCTGCCATGGCCAGTGCGCCTGCCTTGGCGCCCAGGTAGTTGGCGATGATGCGCTGGATTTCTGCGGCGCCCTCGGGCAGATGGGCCGCCATGTCGGCCGGCAGCTTCAGGCGCAATTCCAGCACCGTGCGGGCCATGTAGGTGAGCAATTCGCGGTATTGCTGAGGCGCATCAACCAGGTAACCACGCGAATGCGTCAGCCCGGCGGCCAGCAGCGCCAGGGGCATGAGCATGATCACGGCAGCGGCTACGACCTGGGCAGACCTGGGTGGCGCATCAGCCGCTGGGCGGTTGCGCTGCGCGCCGGGCAGGCGCCGCGTACCCGCAGCGATCCACGCAGTCAGCGCGCGGGTGAGCAAAAAGCCCAGGCATACGCACAGCAGGCCGGGCAGCAGCCCGCGCCACATCACCAACAAGAGTGCGCCTCCCATCAGCAGATAGCTGGCCAGCACCACACCCGACCTCACCGGCCGAAGAGGCGGTGGGGCGGAGGTGTAGGTGGTGAGCGCCGCCGGGGGCGGCTCGGGCGAGAGGGCAGGGGGCTGGTGCTGCGCCATGCGCGTGGTGGTGGAGCAGTGCGGGGTTAGGCGACGACCACTGCGGCACCTTCGCCGCGCTGTGCAATCGCGCCAATGGTGTACACCTGCTCGCCCGCGGCACGCAGCGTGGCGGCCGTGGCTTCGGCGTTGGCGGCGTCTACCACCACCACCATGCCGATGCCGTTGTTGAACGTGCGGTTCATCTCGATGTCGTCAATGCCTGCGGTCTTTTGCAGCCAGGCAAACAGCTCGGTCTGGGGCCAGCTGCCCTTCTTCAGGTGGGCGGCAGTGCCTTCGGGCAGCACGCGGGGAATGTTTTCCAGCAGGCCGCCACCGGTGATGTGGGCCAGTGCCTTGATGGGGTGTGCGGCCAGCGCGGCCAGCACGTTCTTCACGTACAGGCGGGTGGGTTCCATGATGGCTTGCTTGAAGGGCTTGCCGTCCAGTGTGGCGGGCACGGTACCAGCGGCTTCGGCACGTTCAATGCACTTGCGCACCAGGCTGAAGCCGTTGGAATGCACGCCGTGGCTGGCCAGGCCCAGCACCACATCGCCAGGGGCGACGTTCTGACCAGTCAGGATCTTGGACTTTTCGACTGCGCCCACGGCAAAGCCGGCCAGGTCGTATTCACCTGCGGGGTACATGCCGGGCATTTCAGCGGTTTCACCGCCAATCAGTGCACAACCCGACAGTTCGCAGCCCTTGGCAATGCCGCCCACCACGGCAGCGGCGGTGTCCACATCCAGCTTGCCGCAGGCAAAGTAGTCGAGGAAGAACAGGGGCTCGGCGCCTTGCACCAGCACATCGTTCACGCTCATGGCCACCAGGTCGATGCCCACGGTGTCGTGCATGTTCCATTCAAACGCCAGCTTGAGCTTGGTGCCCACGCCGTCAGTGCCGCTCACCAGCACGGGTTCCTTGTAGCGCTTGGGCACTTCAAACAGGGCGCCAAAGCCGCCAATGCCTGCCAGCACGCCTTCGCGCATGGTTTTCTTGGCCAGTGGCTTGATGCGCTCGACGAGTGCGTCGCCAGCGTCGATGTCAACGCCAGCGTCTTTGTAGGACAGGGGGGTAGGGGTAGCGGCAGAGTTGCTCATGGCGAAGAAGGCACGGACCAGCGTGCGCAGCAGACTAAAATTTGCGCAGATTTTACGGGTTGCGCGCCGCCTGCCCGGCGGCTCTCCCTTCACACCGTCCTGTTTTCTCTCTGGAGCCCATGCCGTTCTTCGCCTTTTCTCCTTGCTCCAGCGTGTTTGCCAGCGGGCAGTTGCCATGAAGCAGCTGGCGCTGGATATCGGCCTGGCCACGGGGCCGACACTGTCAAGTTTCTATGCGGGCCCCAATGAAGCCGCCCTGCAACACCTGCGCTTGTGGGCCGGTGAAGGCAGCAGCCAGAACACCCGCTCGCCCGTGCCCACCTACCTGTGGGGCGAGGCCGGCAGCGGCAAAACCCATTTGCTCAAGGCGGTGTGCGAAGCCCTGCACGAGCAAGGCGCCAGCGTCGGCTGGATGGACGCCTCGGTTGCCAATCCCCCCGACTTTGACGAGCGCTGGGCAGCCGTGGTGATGGACGAAGTGCATCTTTACAACACGGCCCAGCAGGCCAGTGCGTTCAACTGGTTTGTGAATGCCATCAATCCCGCCACCGGCGCCCAGCGCTGGGTGCTGGCTGCGGGCGATTTGCCGCCTGCCGACCTGCCGCTGCGCGATGATTTGCGCAGCCGCATGGGCTGGGGGCATGTGTTCCAGCTGCAATTGCTGGATGAAACCGCGCGCCGTGCCGTGCTGCGCCAGGAAGCAGACGCCCGGGGCGTGTTTTTGGGCGATGAGGTCATGGACTTCATGCTCAAGCGCTTTTCGCGCGACTTGGGCAGCCTGATGCAGTTGCTGGACCAGCTCGATGCCTTTGCCTTGCGCACCCAGCGTGCCATCACCATTCCGTTGCTGAAGGCGATGCTTGAATCGGAATGAAAGGGCTGAGGCCTGCGGATTGCGGTGACCCCACTCCAGCACTGCCCATGCTCAACGCACTTAAAAGAATCAATGACGGATACCCAGACCCCTCGCCTTCGGTTGGCCTTGTTCGACCTGGACCACACCCTGCTGCCGCTTGACTCCGATTACGAGTGGGGCGAGTTCACCATTCGCCTCGGCTGGAACGACCCGGTGGAGTTTGCCCGCCGCAACGACGAGTTCTATGCCCATTACCAGGCAGGTACGCTCGATGTGCACGACTACGTACGCTTTGCCACCGAGGCGGTTCGCCTGCGGGGGCCTGAGGCCGCTGCGGCAGCCCATGCGCAGTTCATGCGCGAAGTGATTGCCCCTGCCATCCGCCCGCAGGCGCTGGATTTGATCCGCCAGCACCAGGCGGCGGGGGATCACGTGCTCATCGTCACGGCAACCAACGAATTCGTTACCCGCCCCATCGCCAAAGCGCTGGGCGTGGAGGAATTGCTGGCCGTGCAACTGGCGCGCGATGCGCAAGGCTGGTACACGGGTGAAATTGATGGCATACCGACCATGCGCCAGGGTAAGGTGCTGCGCATGGAACAATGGCTGGCCGACCGCCAGTTGGGCTGGGGCGACGTGGAAAGCACGTTCTACAGCGATTCCATGAACGACGTGCCTTTGCTGGGAAAAGTCGATCATCCCGTCGCCACCAACCCCGATCCCCGGCTGCGCGCCCTGGCGCAAGAGCGCGGCTGGCGCATACTGGACCTTTTCGCGGACGATGCCAGCGCCGCCACTGCGAGCGCTTAAGCTCCCGCCCCCTGAACTGCGCCCCGTGCCAGTCACACTGTTTACTGCATACCCATGATCAAGAAGTTCATCGACAAACTGCTGGGCAAATCGACGCCCGGAACCTCTGGCGGCAAGCCGCACTTCGGCAAGCGCGAAGAGGTTCCTGCCTCGGTGCACGGCATCAACCCCGAGCTGGTGGACCGGCGCGCGGCCGATGTGGTGCACACGCTCAAGGATGCAGGCTACGAGGCCTACATCGTGGGTGGTGCCGTGCGCGACCTGCTGCTGGGTCTGCGCCCCAAGGACTTTGACGTGGCTACCAACGCCACGCCTGAGCAGGTGAAGGCGCTGTTTCGCCGTGCGTTCATCATTGGCAAGCGCTTTCGCATCGTGCACGTGGTGCATGGCCGGGGCCGCGAGCATGAAGTGATCGAGGTTTCCACCTTCCGCGCCTACCTCGACAACTCGGCCGCAGGGCAGGTGAGTGGCAACGAAAAGACCAGCAAGGCTCAGCTGTCGGGCATGCAGCATGCGGTGGATGCCAGCGGCCGCGTGCTGCGCGACAACGTGTGGGGCCCGCAAGACGAAGACGCCACCCGCCGTGACTTCACCGTGAACGCCATGTACTACGACCCGGAAACCCAGGTGGTGGTGGACTACCACAAGGGCATCCAGGACGCGAAGAAGAAAACCCTGCGCATGATTGGCGACCCCGCCACGCGCTACCGCGAAGACCCGGTGCGCATCATCCGCGCCGTGCGTTTCGCCGCCAAGCTCAGCCCCCTGGGTTTCACCATCGACGCCAAGACGGCCGCGCCGCTGGTGCAGTCGCAGGCGCTGCTGGCCGATGTGCCGCAAAGCCGCATGTTTGACGAAATGCTCAAGCTGCTGCAAACCGGCCACGCCATTGCCACCATCGAGCAATTGCGCAAGCTGGGCATGGCCAAGGGCATCTACCCCCTGCTCGACGTGGCTGTGGAGCGGGCCGACACGCCGTTTGTGAAGGCGGCCCTCATGGACACCGACCGCCGCGTGCAAGAAGGCAAGCCCGTGGCGCCCAGCTTCTTGCTGGCCTGCGTGCTGTGGGAAGACGTGCGCAAGGGCTGGGACGAGCGCCTGAATCGCCGCGAGCATGCGCTGCCTGCCTTGCAGGATGCGATTGACGAGGTGTTTGACCGCCGCATTGGCGATGTGTCGGGCCGCGGCAAGCTGGCCGCCGACATGCGCGAGATCTGGGTCATGCAGCCGCGCTTTGAAAAGCGCGTGGGCAACACGCCGTTCGGCATGGTGATGCAGCCGCGTTTCCGTGCCGGGTTCGACTTCATGCGCCTGCGCGCCGATGTGGGCGAGGTCGAGGAAGCCCTGGCCGAGTGGTGGCAAGACTTCCAGACGGCCGACGATGAGCGCCGCGACGACCTGATGGACCAGGCCCGGGAAGAGCAGCGGGCGCGCCAGAAAGCGCAGCAACAGGCCCAGCCCGTGGTGCGCCGCGTGCCCAAGAAGGCGGCCCCCGCAGCCGCCGCGCCATCGGCCGAGGCAGAGTTGCCCACCGCAGATGGCGCGCCTGATGATGCTGCCGCACCCAAAAAGCGCCGCCGCCGTCGCCGCAAGCCAGGTGGCGCGGCAGGAGACGCCGGGCCAGCATCGTCCCCAGAATGATTGCGGAGCAGGGCGCCGCCGCGCCCGTTGATGTGTGGGTGGGCCTGGGGGCCAACCTGGGTGAACGTGAAGAGACCCTGCGCAGTGCCTTGCAGCGCATGGCTGAATGGCCTGGCACCCGCTTGATCGCAGTGTCTGCCATGTACGCCAGCGCCCCCGTAGACGCGGGTGGCCCCGATTACCTGAATGCCGTGGCGCACTTGCAGACCGCGCTGGCGCCCCTGGATGTATTGCAGCGCCTGCAGGCCATAGAACAGGGCGCTGGCCGCGAGCGGCCTTACCGCAATGCTCCGCGCACGCTGGACTTGGACGTGCTGCTGTACGGCAGTGAAGTGCTGTCTACTCCTACGCTCACGGTGCCGCACCCTCGCATGAACGAACGCGCATTTGTGCTGTTGCCGCTGGCGGACCTAGCGCCTGGCTTGGTGAGCCAAGCTGCGCTGGATGCCGTGGCAGACCAGCGCATTACCCGTTTACCCCAGGCATGGGTTGCAGGTTTGCTATAAAAATATGAGCTGCTAGCGCTTGCCATATAAGCGCTAGAGCCCAATTTCTCTCTTAATCTACCTTCGCGCCAGAGAGTTTCACCACGTCCTTGTACTTGGCACGTTCGCTGGCCATGAAGGATTCAAACTGCTGCGGTGTGGTGGGTACAGGCTCTGCCAGCAGCGCGCCAAAGCGCGTCTTGGTTTCCGGGGCCTGCAGGGCTGCGACAAAGGCGCGGTTGAGCTTGTCCACCACGGGCTTGGGCGTGTCCTTGGGCGCTACAAGGCCCCACCAGGTGTCAATGGAAAAGCCCTTGAACGTGCTGGCCATGGTGGGCACGCCCGGCAGCGCAGAGGAGGCCTCCAGCGATGTCACGGCCAATGCCTTGAGCTTGCCCGAACGGATATTGGGCGCCGCTGCGGCCAGGTTGTCGATGTTGAAGTCCACCTCGCCCGCCAGCAGTGCCAGCTGCGCAGGGTTGGCTCCGCGGTAAGGGATGTGCAGGGCGTAGATGCCTGCGCGCTGCTTGAACATTTCACCCGCCAGATGGCCTGCACTGCCATTGCCGCCGCTGCCGTAGTTCAGCTTGGCGGGGTTGGCCTTGGCGTAGGCAATCAGGTCAGCCAAGGTGTTGATCTTGAGTTGCTCTGCCTTCGCTGCATTCATGACCAGCACATTGGGCACCCGCACCATCTGCGTGATGGCCACGAAGTCCTTGGCTGCATCGAACGGCATGCGGCTGTAGAGCCACGGGTTCACCGCATGGGTGGCTGTGGCCGCGATGCCAATGGTCAGCCCGTCAGGCGAAGCCTTGGCAATCGCATCGGCCCCGATGTTGCCGCCCGCACCGCCCTTGTTGTCGATGATGACCGTGCCCAGCGAATCGCGCACACGCTCTGCCAGGGCGCGTGCCGTCACGTCAATCGGCCCGCCAGGGGCATAAGGAACGATGATTCGGATGGGTTGCCCGGTGTCTTGCGCCAAGACCATGGGTGACGAGAAGGCTGCTGCGACAGCAGCGCCGGCGACGAGGAGGTTTCTGCGGTTCATGGCTACATTGTTGCAAAAAAGTAAACAACTTCAGAAAGAAGCCAGCACGGAGCGATGTGTGGCAGGCCCTCCAACCCAATCGGCAAGCATCTGAATCTGTGAAGTGGATGAATCGCTGGTGGTGCCAAAGTAGCCAGAGATTCATCCTGGCACCGCACGGCCGTGCCCGCCAGCCCTCAAGCCTGCGGGCCGTGTTTGTCGGCTTCAGAGGTAAACGAATCCGCGAAGAACTCTTCTGCGGGAAGACCCCGCTGCGCCGTGTAGGCCGTGCGTGCCGATTCCACCACGATGGGTGCACCGCAGGCGTAGACCTGGTAGCCCGATAGGTCGGCGAAGTCGTCCAGCACGGCCTGGTGCACAAAGCCGGTGCGGCCTGTCCACCGGTCTTCAGGCAGCGCGTCAGACACTACGGGCACGTAGCGCAGTTGCGGCATTTGCGCAGCCAGTTCGACCATCCACTGGTGCATGTACAGGTCACCCGGTCGGCGGCCGCCCCAGTACAGCGTGGTGGGGCGGGTGATGCCCTTGAACTGCATGTGCTCCAGCAAGGCCTTGATGGGGGCAAAGCCCGTGCCCGAGGCTAGCAGCACGATGGGCTTGTCGGAATCTTCGCGCAGGAAGAAGCTGCCGAAAGGGCCTTCCACGCGCAGGATTTCTTTCTCCTTCATTGCGCCAAACACGTGGTCGGTGAACTTGCCCCCCGGCAAATGCCGAATGTGCAATTCGACACCTGCGGCGGTGGTTTGGGTGTGCGGCGCATTGGCCATCGAGTAAGCGCGCCGCGCGCCGTCGCGCAGGATGAATTCGATGTACTGGCCTGCGTGGTAGCGGAACGTATCGGCCGCAGGCAGTTGCAGGCGCACCTGCATCACGTCGTGCGACTTTTTCTCCAGCGTGGACACGCGCACAGGCATTTTCTTGATGGGGTAGGCGCTTTCGTCAGTGACTTGCCGGGACTCCAGCACCACATCAGACAAAGGCCGTGCGCAGCAGGTCAGCACGAAGCCGGCGGCTTCTTCGTCGGCGCTCAATGCCTTGGCCTGATGGTTTGCGTGGGCTACTGAGCCGCTGAGCTTCTTGCACTTGCAGGAGCCGCAGGCACCGTCCTTGCAGCCATAGGGCAGGCCCACGCCGCTGCGAATGGCGGCAGCCAGAATGGTTTCGTCGCCCTGGCTTTGGAAGCTGCGCCCGCTGGGGGCGACAGAAATCTGGAATGCGGCGGCGCCACTGTCTTCAGGTCGCGTCATGTTGTGGGTATCCTCGGGGTTCTTGTGCGAATGGCGCCGATTTTGCCCTCAGAAACTGAAGGTCTGCTGAGGTGGCCTATTTGCCCGATGTTTCCTTGACATGGGCTGGATGTGGTCGCCACGCGAGCTTTGCGTGCGGATGACCTGCCTGCGCCCGAGCAATACCCATCATCCTCGCTTGTCTTTCCGAAAGAATTCATGAGTACCGTGGCTTTGTCCAGTGGCTTGGGCGCCCTGCCCGCGCGTTTCCGCCGCGAGCGGTTGTTGATTGTGGGTTGCGGCGATGTGGGCATGCGCGTGGCCCGCAACTATGCGCAGGGCGCGGGTGCCGGCCGCGTTCGGGTGATGGCCCTGACCTCCAGCCCAGAACGCAAGGCGGCTTTGCGCGGGGTGTCTGTCACGCCGCTCTTGGGAGACCTGGACAAGCCTGCCACGTTGCGCCGCCTGGCTGGGCTGGCCACGCGGGTGTTGCACCTGGCCCCACCGCCTAGCGAAGGGGGTGGGCGTGACGCGTGGTGGCGCGATCCGCGCACGCTGGCACTGGCCCGCGCGCTGCGCATGCGCAATTTGCCAATATCGCTGGCGTATGCATCGACCAGTGGGGTGTATGGCGATTGCGCGGGGACGCTGGTGCGCGAAACGCGCCCCGTGGCGCCTGCTACCCCACGCGCCCAGCGCCGTGTGGATGCCGAAGCTGCTGTTCGCCACCTGGGCAGGGCAGGGGTGCGGGCCAGCATTCTGCGCATTCCGGGCATTTACGCGCCTGACCGGGAGGGCGGAACGCCCCAGGCGCGTTTGCTCAAGGGCACGCCAGTGCTGGAGGCGGGCGACGACGTCTACACCAACCACATCCATGCGGACGACCTGGCCCGTGCCTGCGTGGCCGCACTGTGGCGGGGCCGTGCGCAGCGGGCGTACCACATCAGCGATGGGCAGCATATGCAGATGGGGGCGTACTTCGACTTGGCTGCCGATCTGTATGGGCTGCCACGCCCTCCACGCATTCCGCGCAGCGCCGCGAAAGAGCAGCTCTCGCTCATGCTGCTGAGCTTCATGAGTGAATCGCGCAGGCTCGACAACCAGCGCATGCTGCGCGAGCTGGGGGTGCGGTTGCGGTTCCCGGATGTGGTGGCAGGCTTGCGCTCCGGGCTATCCGCCCATCAGCAGGGGGCCTGACCGCGTTTGGAGCGGCACACGCCGTCGTTGCCGGGAAAGCGCCCTGGCCCCGCCCGTGGGTAGCGGGCGCCGGTGTTGTCCACGCAGTGAAAGTTGCCGCAGTGCGTGAGGTACGGCTTTTGCGGCACAGGGGGTGCATACACCGGCTGCCGTGGCGGGGCCACGACGATGCGCGGCTGCGTGGCACGGGCGCGCTCCAGCTCGGCGTAACCCTGTGGGCCCAGGCAGTCCAGATCCATCTGCCGCTGCGCCGCCTCCAGGCGCGGTTCCTGGTCATAGGTGTTGCCTGACAAGGTGCTGGAAACAAGCTCCAGATTTCTGCGTGAACGTGCGCATTCCGCAGAGCGTGCGTAGTCCTGGGGTTGCGGCGCAGTGGCGGCTGCTCTGGCCGCCCTCACGCGTTCTTGCTCAGCCTCGCGCTGCGCCTGCAGATCGGCCGCCGCTTTTTCGGCTTGCAGGCGTTGCTGTTTGAGCTCAATGGCCCGCTCGGCCGCTTTGCGGTCCTGTTCGATCTCTTCGGCAGAGCGTTTGGCCTCCACCTCGTGGCCTGTGGTGCCCGCCGCGCATTTCCTATCGGTGTAGGTGACTTGGCCGGTTTTAGGGTCGGTGCAGCGCACCACCTGACTGAATGCAGGCAACGCGCTGCAGGCAGCAAACGCCAGCAAGGCGACTGGCTTCCAGAGGGTGATTAAGCGGTGTGGCTGGGTCATGGCAGGGTCTGCTGGCAAGGTTCAGGGCCGGGCACCCGGCATGGAGGGGCGCCCTCCAGGGCCGCGGCCATCTTCCGCACTTTGACCCTGGGCTGGAGGGCGTGCGTCGCGCCATACCCGGTCAGGCCCTTGCGGGGTGGGTTTGCGGCTGGGTTCGCCGCCCTGGGGCTCGCGGTCAGGCTCTCTTCGGTCGGGGCGGTTGGGGCGCGGGGGGCTGGGCCGGTCTGGGTCACGGTCGCGGTGGGGATCGCGTGCGTTGTCCCGGTCCGGCCGCCTCCAGTGGCCAGGGGGCGCGGGGCGGCGGTCATCCCAGTGGCGGTCGTAGCCGGGGCGGCCGTAGTAGGCCGGTGGGGGTGGCGCCGGGTAGGGGCGAACGATGTAGGGCTGCGGGTAGATGTACACCGGTGGCTCGCCATACACGGGGTGGTAGGCGGGCTCGTAGTAGCTATCTCCGGGTACGGTGGCGCAACCGGCAAGGACTGTTGCCACTGCCGCTGCACTCATAAACCGGAGGAAAAATGTCGTCATGGGCCGTTCCCTGGGGTGGTGCCACCTTTGCAGGCGCCGTGAACTGCCCGAGCAGGCGGTATTCACGGTGGGAGCACGCTACCACATGACGTTTGGGCACACAGTCTGGTTGACCGTTGCGGCCAACCAGGGCCCGGCCCAGGCCCCGCGGCGCTTGCGGGTGTGGGCAAGCGCCGCGGGGCCGAGTCTGCGTCAGTGCGGCAGAACCCGGCGGATGGTGTCCGCCAGTTCTTCGGCCACGAACTTGGCCACGTAGCCATCAGCGCCCACGCTGCGCACATGGTCTTCATTGGCTGAGCCCGAGAGCGACGAGTGGATGACCACGGGCAGGCCGCTGAAGCGCGCATCCTGCTTGATGTTGCGCGTGAGCGTAAAGCCGTCCATCTCGGGCATTTCCAAGTCGGTAAGCACCATGGCCACGCGGTCGGTCACGGCCTTGCCCTCGGCCTCGGCTGCCTTGGCGATGGCGTTCAAGCGGTCCCAGGCTTCCTTGCCTGACTTGACCATTTCATAGGGAGCATGCAGAGCCTTCAGCTCTTGCTCGATGAGCGAGCGGGCGACAAACGAATCGTCTGCCGCCAGAACGATGGTGCCGGGCTTGAGCTTGAGCTTGGCGCCGACCTTCTCTTCGGTCACTTCGTGGCCGTCCGATGGCGACACCATCTGCAAGATGGCTTCCACGTCCAGCACCTGGGCCAGGCGCGACTCATCGGTGTTGCCATCCAGGCGGGCAATGCTGGTCACCAGCTTGCCAGCGGCGCCGCTGGTTTCAGCGGAGAGCACTTGTTTCCAGTCCAGACGCACGATGTCTTCCACCGATTCCACGGCGAAAGCCTGCGTGGTGCGCGCGTATTCCGTCACCAGTATGATGTTCAAACCCGTCTGGGGCTTGCAACCCACGATGGAGGGCAAGTCCAGCACCGGAATCACCTGGCCGCGCAGGTTGACCACCCCCAGCGAATGCGCCGTGGTGC
Organism: uncultured Acidovorax sp.; assembly: GCF_964021665.1. NCBI lineage: Bacteria > Pseudomonadati > Pseudomonadota > Betaproteobacteria > Burkholderiales > Comamonadaceae > Acidovorax > uncultured Acidovorax sp. The sequence continues at coordinate 3,070 of NZ_CAXIAK010000020.1, read as the reverse complement.
CCGCAATCGGGGTGATGCTGGGCATGGCCACGATTTCGCGGATCTTGAACACGTTGATCCCGAACAGCTCGGACTTGCCCAGCGCGCTGTCGATACCCAGGCGGAACAGCAGTAGCTCGAACTTGTTGGTGCTGGTGAGGTTGGTCCGCTCGTCAATTTCCTGCTGAACTGCTTTCATGGTCGTGTCCTTCGCGTTGATACGCATATTTACAAATTCTAGGAGGAGTTCAGGTTGCGAGGGTGAGGAAATTTTCAGGCTTAACCCGTACAACCCGCCCCGAATCTGCCCGGCAGCGGGGCAACCAGGGGTGGCACAGCGGCATGGGCGGCTGCCAAGGTGCCAGCATACGTCTTGCGCGTCGCATTTACGCGTCATTTTGCGCAATGAAGGGGATATTCCACTTTCGGTACGTGCGTGCATTGGCTGGCAGGGATGTGCGCGTGGCTGGACGAGGCGCTTTGAAAGGGGCGGCCAACCGCCGTTCTGGCCTGCTGCCCCGAGTGCCTTGCGCGGGCTTTCACGCCTGGGCCAGGAATGCCGGGTTACATCGGCCAACCGTGGTTTTCCCCAGCAGAACTGGGTTGCTATTAAAAATATAGCTGCTTGCGCTTATCTGGTGGGCGCTAGAGGGTGTTTTTTCTAAAATTCTCCATCCGCACTTGCTTGCGACTTCTTGTGATCGCTAATCCCTTGCGGGCTTGATGTTTGTCAAATTGCGACCAGCGGTGCGCGCAAAAATGGTGCTTTCATAATTTTGTAACAAGCCCTCGCGCGCTGAGATCGCTACTGCGGACGCCAGAAAACGGCCGTGCTCGGTCTGGCCCGCAGCACAAGCTGCGAACGTGGGCGTGCCCAACCTGATACCTCGCCATGACACAACGCCGCGCTTCTGTTCCTCCCGCCGCTTCGGTCAGCCCTCTTGATGGCGTCGAGCCTGCCACGCCGGCCAGGCGCCGCCGGGCATCGGCGGCGGTCAAGACTCCCGTGCGTGCGGGGCGCACCGTGGCCCGTGGCGATGTCTCTCCCAGTCTGCAGCCCGCCACGCTGGCGCGGCATGTGGCGCAGCAGGCGGTGCAGGCGGCAGATGGGCAACAGACGTCGGCCGTACTGTCTTTGCTGGGCAGCGACGACGCCACGCAAACCACCCAGGAGCGCATTGACAGCCTGCGTGCCTTGCTGGCGGGGGCTTCGCAAGATGACCTGGACGCGCTGCGCGAAGCCTTGCGCCAGCACATGGACCGTGGCGATGAAGAGTCTGACGACAGCGTGAACCCTGATGAGGAGCTGGCCAGGGATTGGCGCCGGGGTGCCTACCCTTACCGCAACTTGCTGCGCCGCTCTACCTACGAGCGTGAGAAGTTTCGTCTGCAGGTCGAATTGCTCAAGCTGCAGGCCTGGGTCAAGGAGACTGGGCAGCGCGTGGTGATCTTGTTTGAGGGTCGCGATGCTGCAGGCAAGGGCGGCACCATCAAGCGTTTCATGGAGCACCTGAACCCCCGCGGTGCGCGTGTGGTGGCGCTGCAAAAGCCCACTGAAACCGAGCGTGGCCAGTGGTACTTCCAGCGCTATGTGCAGCACCTGCCCACGCAGGGCGAGATCGTGATGTTTGACCGCAGCTGGTACAACCGAGCCGGTGTGGAGCGGGTGATGGGTTTTTGCTCAGACGCCGAATACGCCGAGTTCATGCGCCAGGCCCCAGAGTTTGAGCGCCACCTGGTGCGCAGTGGCGTGCATGTGATCAAGTTCTGGTTCTCGGTCAGCCAAAAGGAGCAGCGCCGCCGCTTCAAGGAGCGCGAGGCGCACCCGCTCAAGCAGTGGAAGCTCAGCCCCATTGACACCGCATCGCTCGACAAGTGGGACGACTACACGCGCGCCAAAGAAGCCATGTTTTGCGATACCGACACGGCCGACGCGCCCTGGACGGTGATCAAAAGCGACTGCAAGAAGCGCGCGCGCCTGAATGCCATGCGTTACGTGCTGCACAAGCTGCCTTACGCGGCCAAAGACCTCGCCCGCATTGGCAAGCTGGACCCGCTCATCGTGGGGCGCGCCCATGTGGTGTACGAGCGTGGCGAGCAGCCCGGCGCGATCCTCTAATAAGGCCAGCAGGGCGCGCGGTGCAAGCGCTTCCTCGGGGGCCTAGCCCGCAGCCAGTGACGGAGTGCGAGCGGCGGGGGCGGGAGAGGCCGAGTCCTGCGCAGACACACGGAAGAACGCCACCGCATCAACCAGCTGCCGCGCCTGCAGCTTGAGGCTGTCGGCAGCAGCAGCGCTTTCTTCCACCAGGGCGGCGTTTTGCTGGGTCACCTGGTCCATCTGCGTGATGGCTTCGCCCACCTGCGCCACCCCCTGGCTCTGCTCCGCGCTGGCGGCACTGATCTCGCCCACGATGTGCGTCACGCGTTGAATGGCGGCCACCACATCGGTCATGGTGCTGCCCGCCTGGTCCACCAGTGCCGAGCCTTGTTCCACCCGTTCCACGCTGGTGTGGATGAGCCCCTTGATCTCTTTAGCCGCTTGTGCACTGCGCTGCGCCAGGCTGCGCACCTCGCTGGCCACCACGGCAAACCCGCGCCCTTGCTCGCCCGCACGGGCTGCCTCCACGGCAGCGTTCAGCGCCAGGATGTTGGTCTGAAAGGCAATGCCATCAATCACGCCAATGATGTCTGCGATCTGCTTGCTGCTGTCGTTGATGCCCCGCATGGTGCTGACCACTTCAGACACCACGTCTCCCCCGCGCACGGCAACCACCGAGGCATCGGCGGCTAGCTGGCTGGCCTGACGAGCATTGTCGGCATTGGCCTGCACGGTAGAGCTGAGTTCTTCCATCGAGGCGGAGGTCTGCTCCAGCGCGCTGGCCTGTTGCTCGGTGCGCATCGAAAGGTCGTTGTTGCCCAGGGCGATTTCAGCGCTGGCACCTGCCACGCTGTCGGCGTTGGTGCGCACCCGCTGCACCACCAGCGCCAGGCTGCCCTGCATGTCGTGCAGGGCGTTGAGCAGCTGGGCAATTTCATCGCGCCCGGCCGATGGGGCCGCCACGGTCAAATCACCTTTGGCCACAGCCTTTGA
>NZ_CAXIAK010000019.1:0-50414 GCF_964021665.1 uncultured Acidovorax sp. | reverse complement strand
GATATCGGCGCCAGTGGCTGCCTCTCATGGCGTAGCCGCACTGCGCGGCGCCGGGGTGGCGGCAAATTCCTCACACCATGCCACGGCCTTGGCGGCAGTTCGGTTGTACACGGTCACTTCATGGCCGGCCAGGGCCAGGTGCCCAGCCATGGGGTAACCCATCACCCCGAGGCCTAGGAAAGCGACTTTGCTGCTGGCGATGGATTCGTAAGAGCGTGGGTTGGTGCTGGACATGGTATGGCTCGGGAGGTCAAAGAAAAAGCGCCTGCCTTGCGAACGTATTCCAAGGGCAGGCGCCGGGGTGGGGGTGTGGCGCGCCGCAGCGCAGGGGCTCAGACGATGGCGAAATGCTCGGTGCCCGAGGCCAGATCGGGTGACCTGGCGCGCTGGCTGTTGAGCTTGATCTGCAGTCGCAGGTCGTTCAGCGAATCGGCATTGCGCAGGGCGTCTTCGTAACTGATCACATTGGCTTCGTACAAGTCAAAGAGCGACTGGTCAAACGTCTGCATGCCCAGGTTGCGGCTCTTCTTCATGATTTCTTTGATTTCCGAGACTTCACCCTTGAAGATGAGGTCGGAAATCAGGGGCGTGTTGATCATGATCTCCACGGCCGCCGCACGGCCTTTGCCGTCCTGCTTTGCCACCAAGCGTTGCGACACCATGGCGCGCAGGTTCAGTGACAGGTCCATCAGCAGCTGAGCGCGGCGCTCTTCAGGGAAGAAGTTGATGATCCGGTCCAGTGCCTGGTTGGCACTGTTGGCGTGCAGCGTGGCCATGCACAGGTGTCCGGTTTCAGCAAACGCGACGGCGTGTTCCATGGTTTCGCGGTCACGGATTTCGCCCATCAAGATCACGTCCGGGGCTTGGCGCAGGGTGTTCTTCAGGGCCGCTTCCCAGCTGTCGGTATCAAGCCCCACTTCGCGCTGCGTGACCACGCAATTCTTGTGCGGGTGAACAAATTCGACGGGGTCTTCCACGGTGATGATGTGGCCGAACGAGTTTTCGTTGCGCCAGTCCACCATGGCCGCCAGAGTGGTTGATTTGCCCGAGCCTGTGGCACCCACCATGATGCACAAGCCGCGCTTGGTCATGGTGATTTCCTTGAGCACCTGGGGCACGCCCAGGCCGTCAATGGTGGGTAGCGTCAATGGGATCGTACGCAGCACCATGCCCACTCTGCCTTGCTGCACGAACGCATTGACCCGAAAGCGGCCGATGCCTGCAGGCGAAATGGCGAAATTGCATTCCTTGGTGCGCTCAAAGTCAGCCACCTGCTTGTCGCTCATGATGGCGCGCGCCAGCGTGAGCGTGTGGGTGGGGGTCAATGGCTGCGGCGACACCTTGGTCACCTTGCCATCGACCTTGATGGCGGGCGGGAACTCCGCTGTGATGAACAAGTCGCTGCCGTTGCGGCTCACCATCAACTTGAGCAGGTCATTGATGAATTTACTGGCCTGATCGCGTTCCATCCGAAATCCTCTCTGGCGTCATTGTCACCCGCTGGTGCGGATGTGATTTGTACTTCTTACGTGCCGTTACTTTTGGTGGTCGCTCAGGCGGGCGCTGACCACGCGCAGGCGCAGCGACAGTTTACGCGCCAGCAGGGCCACCAGGCTGGCCGCCAGTTGGGGATCCTTGGACATCATCTCATCCATGGCTTCAGCGCTGAGCACTGCAATTTCGCAGTCGGTCAACGTGGTGCAGGCCGAAAAGCGGATGCCGCTGTCCAGCAGGGACATCTCGCCCAGGATGTCGCCAGGGCGAGTTTCTGCCAGGCGCAGTTGCTCACCCCAGGGCTGAACGCGGTCCACCGCGATGGTGCCCGTCAGCAGCACCACCATGAAGTTGCCGTACTCGTCTTGGCGAATCAGGTCGCGGTTCGATGGCACCGACGCAAACTCAAAGAAGCGCTCCATGCGCTCCACGGCGTCCTTGTCCAGGTGTGCCATGTACTTGTCTTTGGCCCACAAACCTTGCAGCAGCTTGCCGCCCCGGCTGGCGGGTAGCCGCTTGGCGCCCACTTCTACCGCACGGGCTTCCCAGGGCACCAGCATGGAATCGTCCACGCCTTGGCCGGCGAACGCGGTGGAGAAGAGCATGGAGTCCGTGCTCTCGTCCTTGGGTTTGTTCACCAATGTTTTAGAACGCAGAAGGCCAAGAATGCCTTTCATAAGTTGCTCCGGTCTGCGGCAGGATGTGCCGCCAAGTGTGTTCGGGTGGGCTGGCGTGGGTGCCTGTCAGCCTGGGAAGTTTTCAGGGATCTTGGCTTTGCTGCGCGCTTCAGCAGGGCTGATGATGTTGCGGCGCACCAGATCCGTCAGGTTCTGGTCCAGCGTCTGCATGCCCACGCTGTTGCTGGTCTGGATGGTCGAATACATCTGCGCCACCTTGGCCTCGCGGATCAGATTGCGGATGGCGCTGGTGCCCAGCATGATCTCGTGCGCAGCCACGCGGCCTGAGCCGTCCTTGGTTTTGCACAGGGTTTGCGAGATCACGGCCTGCAGCGATTCCGACAGCATCGCACGAACCATTTCCTTTTCTTCAGCCGGGAACACGTCGATGATCCGGTCGATGGTCTTGGCGGCGCTGGATGTGTGCAGCGTGCCGAACACCAAGTGGCCTGTTTCGGCAGCCGTCATGGCCAGGCGGATGGTTTCCAGGTCGCGCATTTCGCCCACCAGAATCGCGTCCGGGTCTTCACGCAGCGCAGACTTCAGAGCTGCCGCAAACGACAGCGTCATCGGCCCCACTTCGCGCTGGTTGATCAGGCACTTCTTGGATTCGTGCACGAACTCGATCGGGTCTTCCACCGTGAGGATGTGGCCGTACTCGGTTTCGTTCAGGTAGTTGACCATGGCGGCCAGCGTGGTCGATTTGCCCGAGCCCGTGGGGCCGGTCACCAACACCAGGCCACGGGGCTTGAGGGCCAGGTCGCCGAAGATCTTGGGCGCGTTGAGCTGCTCCAGCGTCAGGATCTTGGAGGGAATGGTCCGGAACACGGCAGCCGAGCCGCGGTTCTGGTTGAACGCGTTGACGCGGAAACGGGCCAGGCCTTCGATTTCAAACGAGAAGTCAACCTCGAGAAATTCCTCGTACTGCTTGCGCTGAGCGTCGTTCATGATGTCGTACACCATCGCGTGCACGGTCTTGTGGTCCAGTGCTTCCACGTTGATGCGTCGCACGTCGCCGTGGACTCGAATCATGGGTGGCAATCCCGCCGACAAGTGCAAGTCGGAGGCCTTGTTCTTGACGCTGAACGCCAGCAATTGGGTGATGTCCACGGGGCTCCCTCTATCGTTTGGTACGCTTGGCGGCCATTATGACCACGATTGCCAACAACCTCCAACAAGTGAACGACCGCATTTCCCAGGCGTGCCAGGCCGCTGGGCGGGCGCGCGAAGAGGTGTCTTTGCTGGCCGTTTCCAAGACATTTGGGGCCGCCGTAGTGGCCGAAGCCGCCGCTGCCGGCCAGCGGGCGTTTGGAGAGAACTACATTCAGGAAGGCGTGGACAAGATCCTGGCGCTGCGTGAGATGGTGCCGTATGCGTTGCAGTGGCACTGCATTGGCCCCATTCAGAGCAACAAGACGCGCCTGGTGGCGGAGCACTTCGACTGGGTGCACACGGTAGATCGTCTCAAAATCGCCCAGCGCTTGTCAGACCAGCGGCCCGCGCATCTGCCGCCGCTGAACGTTTGCATCCAGGTCAATGTGGATGGCGGCGACAACAAAGCCGGTGTGCCCCCCGAAGAAGCTTTGGAGTTGGCCCTGGCCGTGGCAAAACTGTCACGGTTGCAGCTGCGCGGGGTGATGAGCATTCCCGAGCCTTATCCCGAATTCGCCGCGCAAAAGACAGTGCATGAAGCAGCGCATGCGCTGTTCGAGAGAATCCGGGCGGCTCTCGCGGCACATGCAGATGTGCACAGCGCTCCATGGGACACCCTGTCGATGGGCATGACCGCCGACCTGGATGCCGCCATCCAGGCGGGCAGCACCATGGTGCGTGTGGGCACGGGCGTCTTCGGTGCGCGCACCTACCCGGCTGCTTGAAAGAGACCCCGGCCGGTCAGCCCGGCAGCATAAAGCGCGCCACGCAGTCGAGCGCAGCCTGTACGTCGGCAGCGTTCACATCCAGATGCGTGACCCAGCGCAGACGCGACTGGCCGCCGTACAAACTGCTGGTCACCCGGATCTGGTGCTGCGCCAGCCAGGCAGTAAATGCCGGTGCCACATCGGCCTGCACATCGGTGAACAGGATGTTGGTTTGCCAGGGGTGTACGGTGATGCGCCCGCGCAGAACCGGGTGGTTTTCACCCACGGCACGCAGGCCTGACGCCAGCGTGTGCAAATTGGCGTGGTCTTCTGCCAGACGCCTGACGTGGTGCTGCAGCGCGTAGTGGCCCGCCGCTGCCAGCACGCCAGCCTGACGCATGCCGCCCCCCAAAATCTTGCGCGTGCGGCGTGCCTGGCGAATAAAGGCCGCGCTGCCCAGCACCAGTGAGCCCACGGGGGCGCCCAGGCCCTTGCTCAGGCACACCGAGACCGAATCAAAGTGGCTGCACAGCTCGCGCGCTTCCTGGTACACATCGGTGCCGCGGCGCGCTGCATTGGCCGTGGCTGCATTGAACAGGCGCGCGCCATCCAGGTGCAGTGCCAGCCCGCGCTGGCGCGCCAGTTGGGCCACCTCGGCCACGTACTCGGGCGGTAGCACCTGGCCGCCGGTGGTGTTCTCCAGCACCACGAGGCGGGTGCGCGCAAAGTGCGGGTCGTCGGGCTTGATGGCGGCGGCGATGTCGGCCAGGCGCAGTGTGCCGTCGGGCTGGGTTTCGACCGGCTGCGGCTGGATCGAGCCCAGCACCGCCATGCCGCCCGCTTCCCAGCGGTAGGTGTGCCAGCTCTGCCCCACGATGGCCTCGTCACCCCGCTGGCAGTGGCCCCACAGGGCGATCAGGTTGGTCTGCGTGCCGGAGGGGGCGAAGAGCGCTGCTTCAAAGCCCAGCAGCTCGGCCGCGTGCTCCTGCAGGGCATTCACCGAGGGGTCGTCGGCAAACACATCGTCGCCCAGCGGTGCTTTGAACATGGCTTCCCGCATGGCTGGGGTGGGCTGGGTCACGGTGTCGCTGCGAAAGTCGGGCATGGCGGTCCTGCGGATAAAAAGGGCATCGTAACGCCCTGCGTACATCAGGGCTGGCGCAGGTCTTTTGCATTGACTGCGTGCTAAGCTGATCCGTCTAGCCCGCCCCGTGCCGGGGTGGCGTTCCTGTTGATGGAGAGGTTTACATGCCCGGACTGCTGCCCGATGTCGATCCCGATGGCCTGCTCGAATTCTCGGTGGTCTACACCGACCGCGCACTCAACCATATGTCCAAGCGCTTCACCGGCGTGATGCAGGACATTCTGGCCATGCTCAAAGAGGTCTACCACGCCCACACCGCCGTGCTGGTGCCCGGCAGTGGCACCTTTGGCATGGAGGCCGTGGCGCGCCAGTTTGCCAACAAGCAAAAGGTGCTCATCGTGCGCAATGGCTGGTTCAGCTTCCGCTGGAGCCAGATTTTTGATGCCGACACGGGCCTGGGCGGTGGCGCCGTGGTTTGCAAGGCGCGCCGTCAGGGCGATGGCGCGCAGGCCCCCTGGGCACCTTGTCCGGCCGAGGAGGTGGCTGCCACCATCCGCGCTGAAAAGCCCAAGGTGGTGTTCGCCCCGCATGTGGAAACCTCCAGCGGCATCATCCTGAGCGACGACTACATCCGCACCGTGAGTGCTGCCGCACACGAAGTGGGCGCGCTGTTCGTGCTGGATTGCATTGCTTCGGGCGCGATGTGGGTGGACATGCAGGCCTCGGGGGTGGACGTTTTGATCTCCGCCCCGCAAAAGGGCTGGAGCAGTAGTCCCTGCTGCGCGATGGTGATGCTGAGCGAACGCGCCCGGCAAGCCATTGAAGGCACACAAAGCTCCAGCTTCGCGTGCGATCTGAAAAAGTGGATGCAGATTGCCGAAGGCTATGAAAAAGGCCAGCACGCGTACCACACCACCATGCCCACCGACGCACTGGTTCGCCTGCGCGACGTGATGGCGGAAACGCGGACGTACGGCTTTGAAAAAGTGCGGCAGGAACAGATGGACCTGGGCGCCAAGGTGCGTGCCCTGCTGGAGTCGCGCGGCTTTCCCAGCGTGGCGGCAGACGGCTTCAAGGCACCCGGCGTGGTCGTGAGCTACACCAGCGACCCCGCCATCCAGAGCGGCAAGAAGTTCCTCGACGTGGGGCTCCAGACGGCTTCCGGCGTGCCCCTGCAGTGCGATGAGGGGCCAGACTTCAAGACGTTCCGCATCGGCTTGTTTGGCCTGGAGAAATGGCACAACGTGGACCGCACCGTGGGGCACCTGAGTGCCGCGCTCGACAAGGTCGCAGCCGCTTGATGCTTGGAATGGGCTGGATGGAGTTGCAGCCTCCGCATGCCAGATAGCGAGCGCGTTGAGCACCCCGCTGGGGCTGTGGAGACCCCGGCGCATGTAGCCCTGCGCCGTGCCAAGCGCCAGGCGCTGGCGCTGCTGCTGGTGGTCACGGCCGTTTTTGTGGCTACCAGCCTGGTCGAGCGCGGCCTGCTGCTCAACTGCATCAAGGCCATGGCCGAGGCCGCCATGGTGGGGGCTCTGGCCGACTGGTTTGCCGTGGTGGCCCTGTTTCGCCGGCCGCTGGGGCTGCCCATACCGCACACGGCGGTGATTGCCCGCAACCAGGAGCGCATCGGGCGCAACCTGGGCTCCTTTGTGCGCGACAAGTTCCTCGACGTGCCCTCGCTGGTGGCACTGATCCGCAGGCACGACCCGGCTGAGCGCCTCTCGCAGTGGTTGCTGGCCCCCGGCAACGCGGCCTTGCTGGGCCAGCAGGCGGTGCGCCTGGCGTCCACCGCGCTGGAGACGGTGCAGGATGCGCAGGTGGAGCGCTTCGTCCAAAAGGCGGTGCGCACCCTCATTGGGCAACTGGATCTGTCGCGCGCCCTGGCGGCGGTGCTGGGCACCCTCACGCACAACGGGCGCCACCAGGCGCTGCTGGAAGAAGTGCTGCACAAGCTCGTCGAGTGGCTGCAGAACCCCGAAACGCGTGAATGGGTGGCGCAGACCATCGTGGCCTGGCTCAAGAAAGACCACCCCCGCACTGAAAAGCTGCTGCCCACCGACTGGCTGGGCGACAAAGGCTCTGCCATGCTGGCCCGGGCGCTGGAGACCCTGATGTCCGAGGTCGCCGCCAACCCCCAGCACACGCTGCGGGCCCAGTTTGACGGCGCGCTGCAGCGCTTTGTCGAACGCCTGCGCCACGACCCCGAGTGGCTGCGCAAAGGCGAAGAAATCCGCACCTATCTGCAAACGGATCCGACCGTGGGTGAGTATGCGAAGACGCTGTGGGTGGACCTGCGGGCCGCATTGCAGCGCGATCTTGCCGACGCCGATTCCGTACTGGCGCGTCAGGTGGTCAAGCTGGGCGTGTGGTTGGGCGAATCGTTGGCGGCCGACCCGGCGCTGCGCCAGTCCTTCAACACGCGAATGGAAGGCTGGGTGCAAGGACTGGCGCCGGACGTGTCGCAGTTTGTGGCGCAGCACATCCAGGACACGGTGCAGCGCTGGGATGCCGAGCAGATGTCTGCCTTGATTGAGCTGAACATTGGCAAGGACTTGCAGTACATCCGCATCAACGGCACCGTGGTGGGCGGGCTGATTGGCTTGGTGCTGTTCGGGCTGTCTCATGCCCGCGAGATTGCGCGGGCCGTGGCCGGTGGCTGAGTGGTTGTGAAGTGTTTGCTATTAAAAATATAGCTACCAGCGCTTGTTGAATAAGCGCTGGAGCCACTTTTTATCACTTAAAAAAGCCGAAACACCAGCGGCATCAACACGGCTGCCAGCACCACCTGCAGGCCCAGTGCCAGCCCGGCATAGGCTCCGGCATCGGCATTCACCTGCATGGCGTGGGCGGCGCCAATGCCGTGGGAGGCTGTGCCCAGCGCAAAGCCGCGCAGGGCCATGCCCTCAGCGTCGGTGGGCAGGCGCATCAGGCCAAACAGCCAGCGGGCCGACAAGGCGCCCACCATGCCGGTCAGCGCAGCAAACACCGCCGCCAGCGCGGGCACGCCGCCAATCTGCGCGGCCACGCCCATCGCCACCGGGGCCGTGACGGATTTGGGGGCCAGGGACATCAGCACATCCCCCGGCAGACCCAGTGCCCAGCCCAGCCCCACGGCGCTGGCTGCCGCTGCGGTGCCCCCTGCCAGAGAGGCCAGCACCAGCCGCCCCCAGCGCGCGCGCAGGGCGGCCCGGCGCTGCCACAGCGGCCAGCCCAAGGCCACGACGGCGGGGCCCAGCAAGAAGTGGATGAACTGCGCGCCCGCAAAGTAGGTGGGGTACGCCGTGCCGGTGGCCAGCAACACCCCCGCCAGCACCGCCACCGAGAGCATCACCGGGTTGGCCCATGGGGCATGCCCGGCACGCAGTGACACCGCCTGTGCCAGCACATACACAGCCAGCGTCGCCGTCAACCCGAACAGAGGGGCCGACGACAGGTAGACCCAGAGCTCAACGAAGTTCTGCATGCTCACTCGCCTTGGGCTGCAAAAGGCGCAGTACCCCTGCCGTCACGGCCATGCCCACCCAGGTGGACACCACGATCACCGCCACCAGCTGCAGGCCGTGCGCACTCAGCAGGGCCAGATGCGTCATCACCCCCACGCCCACGGGCACGAACAGCAGCGACAGATGGCTCAGCAAAAAACCGGCCGCCGGTGCCACCGCCGCCTGCACGGGGGACCAGCGCAGAGCCAGCAGCAAAAGCACCATGCCCACCACCGGGCCCGGCACGGGCAATTTCAGGAAGTGGGAGAGTGCCTCGCCTCCCGATTGCATGAGCAACAAGAACGCCAAACCTTGCAAGGGTCTCATGGGCAAGCGTCAGAACCGGGGCAGGTCGGGGTGCTTGATCTGCCCGCCGCGCACCAGCATCTTTCCGTATTCGGCGCACCGGTTCAGCGTGGGAATCACCTTGCCGGGGTTGAGCAGACCGGCTGGGTCAAACGCATGCTTGAGCCCGAACATCTGCGCGTTTTCCTCGGTGGTGAACTGCACGCACATGCTGCTGAGCTTTTCCACGCCCACGCCATGCTCGCCCGTCACCGTGCCGCCCATGGCCACGCTGGTCTCCAGGATGTCGGCGCCAAACAGCTCGCAGCGGCGCAGCTGGTCCGGGTCGTTCGCATCGAACAGGATCAGTGGGTGCAGGTTGCCGTCGCCCGCGTGGAACACGTTGGCGCAGCGCAGCTGGTACTTTTTCTCCATCTCGGCAATGGCCAGCAGGATGTCGGCCAGGCGCTTGCGCGGGATGGTCGAGTCCATGCACATGTAGTCGGGGCTGATGCGGCCGCTGGCGGGGAAGGCGTTTTTGCGGCCGCTCCAAAAGCGCAGGCGCTCGGCCTCGTCGCGGCTCACGCTGATGGCGGTGGCGCCTGCCGCGCGCAGCACCTCGCTCATGCGGCCAATTTCTTCTTCCACCTCTTCGGGCGTGCCGTCGCTTTCGCACAGCAAGATGGCTTCGGCGCTCAGGTCGTAGCCGGCGTGCACAAAGTCTTCCACGGCGGCGGTCATGGGCTTGTCCATCATTTCCAGGCCGGCGGGGATGATGCCCGCCGCAATCACGGCGGCCACCGCGTCACCGGCTTTGCGCACATCGTCAAAGCTGGCCATGATGCAGCGCGCCAGCTGGGGCTTGGGTACGAGCTTGACGGTGACTTCAGTGGTCACGGCCAGCATGCCCTCGCTGCCGATCACAGCGGCCAGCAGGTCGTAGCCGGGGGTGTCCAGCGCCTCGCTGCCAAATTCCACGGGCTCGCCTTCCACCGTAAAGCCCTTCACCTTGAGCACGTTGTGCACCGTGAGCCCGTATTTCAGGCAGTGCACGCCGCCCGAGTTCTCGGCCACGTTGCCGCCGATGGTGCAGGCGATCTGGCTGCTGGGGTCCGGCGCGTAGTAAAGGTTGTACGGTGCTGCCGCCTCGCTGATGGCCAGGTTGCGCACACCGCACTGCACCACGGCCGTGCGGCTTTCGGGGTTCACTTCCAGAATGCGGTTGAACTTGGCCAGCGACAGCGTCACGCCCATGGCGTGGGGCATGGCGCCGCCCGAGAGGCCCGTGCCCGCTCCGCGGGCCACCACGGGCACCTGCAACTGGTGGCAAGTGCGCAGCACGGCCTGCACTTCGTCGTACGTTTCGGGCAGGCACACCACCAGCGGGCGCTGGCGGTAGGCGGTCAGGCCGTCACATTCGTAGGGGGTGGTGTCTTCAGCGTGCCAGAGCAGGGCGTGGGCGGGTACCACGGCAGACAGGGCCTGCACCACACGGGATTGCAGCGCCTGGCGCTCGGCGGGGGAGGGGTGGGGTGTTTCGGTGATCACCTGCGCACTGTAACGCGGTGTACCGCTGCTTGGGAGGGGTCCCGTTTTGAAGTTTTGTCACGCGCTGTGTGACAAAAGCGCTTGGAGGATCTTTACAGCGTGGCGTTGAGCCACTGCGCAAAGGCCGAACACTCCCAGCGCTCCATGGCGCCCGTGCGCCAGCACAGGTAGTGGGCGTGGGGGCTGGGCGCTTCGATGGGGAGCAGGCGCACCAGCGTGCCGTGGTCCAGCCAGGGCGCGCCCAGCTTCAGGCGCACCAGGGCCACGCCCATGCCGGCAGCGGCGGCGTCGCACATCAGGCCAATGTCGTTGAATTGCGAGCCCTCGCTGGGCTCCGCCCAGTCCAGGCCGCTGACCGAAAACCAGGTGCGCCAAGGCTCCAGCGGGCTGCGCAGCAGGGGCAGGCCCTCCAGGTCTTCCGGGCGCTCGAAAGGACCATGTTCGCGCACAAACGCGGGCGATGCCAGCGGCGTGACCACGTCGCGCGCCAGTTCGATGTGTTCCACATCGGCGTAGTGGCCGGGGCCAAAGCGCACCATGAGGTCGGCGTCTTCTGCCACCACGTCCAGCAGCGGGATAGACACCTGTAGCGCCAGGTCGATTTCGGGGTACGCCTCGGTGAACTGGCGCAGCCGGGGAATGAGGATGGTGCGGGCAAACGTGGGCGTGACGGCCAGCTTCAGCCGCCTGCGCCCTGGCGCCGAGGCCGCGCCCGGAAAGCGCTGCAAGGCCCCCAGCCCTTCTCGCACATGGGCCAGGTAGGCGCTGCCTTCGGTGGTGAGCGAAAAATCTGCCCGGCCAAACAGCCGCACGCCCAGAATCTGCTCCAGCTGCTTGACCCGGTGGCTCACCGCGCTGGGCGTAACGCACAGCTCGTCCGCCGTCAGCGTCACGCTGCGCAGTCGGGCCAGTGCCTCAAAAGTAAGCAGACACTGGATCGGCGGGATGCGCCGTGCGTTGCCTGCCTGGAAGGCCAGGGCGTTGCTGCTCACCGGGGGCTGGGCCATGCGGCGGGGTGTTGCGCCGCTGCTTAGCGGAAGACCACAGTCTTGTGGCCGTTGAGCAGCACGCGGTGTTCGCTGTGCCACTTCACGGCGCGGGCCAGCACCTGGCTTTCGGTGTCTCGGCCCCGGGCTGTCAGGTCTTCCACCGTGTCGGTGTGGTCTGCGCGGGCCACGTCCTGCTCAATGATCGGGCCTTCGTCCAGGTCCGCCGTCACATAGTGGGCCGTGGCCCCGATGAGCTTCACGCCCCGGTCGTGCGCCTGGTAGTAGGGCTTGGCGCCCTTGAAGCTGGGCAGGAAGCTGTGGTGGATGTTGATGGCGCGGCCTGCCAGCTTGCGGCACAGATCGTCGCTGAGCACTTGCATGTAGCGGGCCAGCACCACCAGTTCGGCGCCTTCGGCTTCGATGATCTCGAACTGCTTGGCCTCGGCCTGGGCCTTGGTGGCCGCAGTCACCGGGATGTGGTGGAACGGCACGTTGTAGCTGGCGGCCAGTTGGTAGAAATCGCGGTGGTTGCTGATGATGGCGCGGATGTCCACCGGCAGCAGGCCCGATTTCCATCGGAACAGCAGGTCGTTGAGGCAGTGGCCTTCCTTGCTGACCATCAGCACCGTCTTCATCGGCTCGGCCGTGGTGTGCAGGCTCCAGCGCATCTGGTGGGGCTCGGCAAAGGTGGCCAGGCGGGCCTTCAGGGTGGCGTGGTCGTGCTGGTCGCAGGCAAACTGCACGCGCATGAAGAACAGGCCTGTGGCGTTGTCGTTGTACTGGGCTGCTTCTTCAATATTGCCGCCGTGTTCCATCAGGAACCCGGACACGGCGTGCACCAGCCCCAGTCGGTCGGGGCAGGACAGGGTAAGGATGTAGGCTTGGGTCATAGGCGCCCGATTGTCGCAGCACCGGCGCCAGTTTGCTGCGCAAGGCCTATGGTGGGCGCTCGCCAGTGGTGCCGTTTTGAGCTGCGTCACTGCAATTGTTGGCGCAGCGTCTCGCAGTGGTCGGGCCCTTCGCGCCAGGGGGAGGCCCACACCAGGTCGGCGTCGGCCGGAACGGTGCGCGCAATCGCCTGGGCCATCGCGTCGTCCGCCGGGGTGGGTGTTCCATCACTGGGCGGCGGCGCCTTGTGCTGCATGGCGATCACGATGCGCGCAGTGAGGTCTTTGGGGAGGTGCACTGGCACCCCCGCTGTGCGCAGCACATGGCCGGCACCGGTGATCAGCACCGTCGTCTGGCCATATTGCCGCTGGGCCTCTACCAGGACCTGGGCCATGCTCTTGTCGCGGGCAATCTGGATGCGGGCCATGGCGGGCACCTGGGTTTCCGCCAGCAGGCGACAGTGCCCCTGGCGAATGGCCTCGCGCTGGCGCTCCAGGGCGGGGGGCGTCAAGATCAGGTCCAAGGTGTCATCGCGCATCGCGCTGCGGTTTTGTGTGCGGGGCAGGTTGCCCCCCAGCACCGGTACGCCAGCCCGCACGGCTTCCATGATGGCCGGGGCATAGGCGGCCCAGGGCCAGGCTGCGTCGTTCCAGCGCAAAGCGTTCTGCACCTGGGCGGGAGTGGCATCTACCGGCAGGGCGGCAGTGCTGGTGCCACGTTCTGCCATCTCCAGCACCACGGCCCCCAACTGGTTGCGGATGGCCAGCCACTGCACGGCAGCGTGCTGCATGCGCTGGTGCTCAGGGTCGTCGTGCTGCTCGCCCAGCAGCAGCACCTCAGCGGGCAACAGGGTGCGCAGCACCAGGGGCCATTGCTCCCCTTCGGCCACCGGGGGGCGCTGGGCGCAACCTGCCAGGGCCAGGCCCATCAGCAGGGCCAGCGCGGTGCGGCGCGTTGAAAGAGGGAGGAGAGGCAGACGGAAGGACATGGAATGCATGCGCAAATGCTAAGCGGTTGCTTTGGTGGATGTGCGGGTGTATGGTCTTGATCTTGGTCAAGACTCACTGGGCAGCCCATGCCTACACTGCGCCGATGCGAAATTCCCCGTCCCTCACAACCAAGCTGCTGGCGATGGGTGCAGGCTTCCTGCTCGTGGCCCTCAGCTCCATTGGACTGACCCTGTGGGTTACCTGGAAGCTGGAAGGCGGTGCCGCGGCCGTGAACGAGGCGGGGCGGCTTCGCATGAACATGCTGCGCATGGTGATGGTGCTGCAGACCGAGCCGGTGCAGGCCGTGCAACAGCATGCCAAAGAATTTGACGCCAGCCTGGAGCTGCTGCGCACGGGCGACCCATCCCGCCCCCTGTTTGTGCCCTGGAGCGATGAGACCCGCCCCCGCTTCGACGCCATCCGACTCAACTGGGCCCAGCTGCAGCAACAGTGGACGCAGGAGCCGCGCCCCAGCCGGGACCAGGCCCTGGCGCAGGCCGACCACTTCGTCAGTGAGGTGGACCGCTTTGTGGAAACCATTGAGGTCCAGATTGCGAGCTGGACGGCCGCGCTGCACCTGTTTCAGCTGTGCATGATGGCCCTGGCCATTGCGGCGGCGGTGACCTTCATGGCCGTGAGCTATCTGCTGGTGATCAACCCCGTGGCCCGGCTGCAAGGCGCGCAGGCGCGTCTGCGCCAGGGTGATCTCTCTACCCGCTTGCCGGTGGACACCGATGACGAATTCGGCCAGCTGTCTGCCGGCTTCAACCTGATGGCGCATGCGCTGCAGGCATCGCACGAGGGGCTGGAGCAGAAGGTGCAAGAAAAAACGGCCAGCATTGCCGTGCAGAACCAGCGGCTGGAAGCCCTGTACGCCGTGAGCGGCCTGGCGTCGGATGCGGCCAGCCTGACGGAGCTTGCCAATGCGTTTGTGCGCCATGCCCGAAAAGTGGCCGGGGCCGATGCGGTGGCCATGCGCTGGTCAGACGAAGCCAACGAACGCTATGTGTTGCTGGCCAATGACGGCCTGCCCCGGGCCATGGCGGAAGAAGAGCATTGCCTGCACACGGGCTCTTGCCATTGCGGACAGCCCCAGGAACAGGCGCGCACCCGCGTCATCCCCATCACCCCCACATCCATGGTGGCGCTGCCCCATTGCCGCGAAGCCGGGTTTGAGACCATGGTGACCATTCCCGTGCAAATGCAGCAGCGCGTGCTGGGCGAGGTGGATCTGTTCTTCCGCTTCCCGGTGGTGTTGAACGATGATCTGCGGGAGTTGCTCGAAGCCATGACGCGCCACCTGGCCAGCGCCATGGAGGGCTTGCGTGCCACGGCGCTGGAGCGGGAAGCCGCCGTGGCGCAAGAGCGCAGCATGATCGCGCGTGAGCTGCACGACTCCATCGCCCAGTCGCTCGCCTTCCTCAAGATCCAGACCCAGCTGCTGCGCGATGCCGTGGCCAAGGGCGACACCGCCAAGCGTGACCGCAGCATCGACGAACTGGATGTAGGCGTGCGCGAGTGCTACAGCGATGTGCGCGAGTTGCTGGTGCACTTTCGCACCCGCACCAGCGAGGAGGACATCGAGGCTGCGCTGCGCGCCACGCTGTCGAAGTTTGAGCACCAGACCGGCATGGCCACGTCGCTGTCCATGGCCGGCCACGGCGTACCCCTGCCGCCCGATGTGCAGATCCAGGTGCTGCACATGGTGCAGGAAGCCTTGTCGAATGTGCGCAAGCACGCCAAGGCGACGCGGGTGGAACTGCGGGTGGAGCGCCATCCGCGCTGGCGCTTTGAAGTGCAGGACGATGGCATGGGCTTTGAGGTAGAGCAGGTTCCGCCCGATTCCTTGCACGTAGGCCTGGGTATCATGCGCGAGCGCGCCCAGCGCATTGGCGCGGTGGTGCAGGTGCAGTCGCACCGCGGGCAGGGCACACGCGTGTGCATTGAGCTGCCCAGCAACCCCAGGCCACCCGCACCAGCCAATGCTGCCGCAAGCCCGGCCCAGGCCGCGCCTGTGGCTGCCGCGCCCCTCGCCCCCCCTTCGCCCCCCCCCCTTCAGGAGCTATTGACGTGACCCAGCCCCCTGCCGCCGCCCCCGTGACCTTGCTGGTGGTGGACGATCACACCTTGTTCCGGCGTGGCCTGATCGCCCTGCTGGGGCAGGACGCCGGCCTGCATGTGGTGGGCGAGGCAGGCGACGCCGCCGAGGCCTTGAGGCTGGTGCCCACCTTGCAGCCCGATGTGATCTTGCTGGACAACCATCTGCCCGGCGTGATGGGGGTGGACGCCATTCGCGGCTTGCGCGAAGTGTCTCCACGCTCGCGCGTGCTGATGCTCACGGTGAGCGAAGACTCGCAAGACCTTGCTGCGGCGTTGCGCAACGGCGCCCAGGGGTATCTGCTCAAAACCATCGACGGGGATTTGCTGGCGCAGGCCATTCGCCGTGCCGCGCAGGGGGAGCCTGTGGTCAGCCAGGAACTCATGGGCAAGCTGGTGGCGGCCTTCCAGTCGCAAGGGGCGCCTTCGGCGGCCAGCCCGGTGCCTGCGCCGGAGGTGGCCGCGTCTGACAGTGGCACCCCTCTGTCCCCGCGCGAAGAAGAAGTGCTGCGCGAGATTGCGCGCGGCATGAGCAACAAGGAAATCGCACGGGTGCTGGACATCGCCGAGACCACGGTGAAGATCCATGTCCAGCACATCCTGCGCAAGCTCGGCCTGACCTCGCGCGTGCAGGCGGCGGTGTACGCATCCGACCGCCAGCGCGCGGAATAGCGGCCACGCGCCGATCTTTCATTCCTTGGTGATGAGCCCCTGCGGGGGCTCTTTTCTTTTTTGCTATCAAAAAAATAGCTGGTGGCGCTTATCTGTAGGCGCTTTCAGCCAATTTTGGCTTGAAATTCTGATGTGCCACATCTTCGTCACGGTGGCGTTCTACAACCAGCGGGGCGGTCAGCCCCTTCTGCGGCGGACGGGGGGGTAGTTCTTTCGAACGATGCGCTTGCACCCTGACTACTACCTCTGCCGCGCTGCACATGGTCTAGCGAAGGATGGGCAAAACCCTCGGTAACGCGGACGATACCTCCCATACGAAAGAGAGGAACAGCGCAATGGTTAACGAAACCCTGCCCAAGGGCGCAAGCCCCCAGCGCACGCGACAGGCTTGGTCGGTGCTCATCGTGAGCACCTTCGCCTTCACCGTCTGCTTCATGGTCTGGATGATGTTCGGTGTGATCGGCATCCCCATCAAGAAGATGCTGAACCTGAATTCCACGCAATTCGGTCTGCTCATGTCCATGCCCGTGCTCACCGGCTCGCTGGTGCGCGTGCCGTTGGGCATCTGGACGGACAAGTACGGCGGCCGCATCGTGATGGCCGCTGTGATGGCCGCCACCGTGCCCGCCATCTGGATGATGGGCTACGCCACCGAATACTGGCACTTCCTCGCCATCGGCCTGTTCGTGGGTCTGGCGGGCGGCTCCTTCTCGGTGGGCACCCCTTACGTTGCCCGCTGGTTCCCCAAGAATCGCCAGGGCACGGCCATGGGCGTGTACGGCGCAGGCAACTCGGGCGCAGCCGTCAACAAGTTTGTTGCGCCGGTCATTCTGGTGGCCTTCGGCTGGACCATGGTGCCCCAGGTGTACGCCGCCATCATGCTGGGCACGCTGGTGCTGTTCTGGCTGTTCAGCTACAGCGACCCTGCCCATCTGGTGCCCAGCAACGTCAAGTTCACCGACCAGCTCAAGGCGCTGAAGGACCCCAAGGTGCTCAAGTACTGCCAGTACTACAGCATCGTGTTCGGTGGCTATGTGGCCCTGTCGCTGTGGATGGTGCAGTACTACGTGGGAGAGTTCGGTCTGGACATCCGCGTGGCCGCCTTGCTGGCTGCCTGCTTCTCGTTGCCCGGTGGCGTGCTGCGCGCCATTGGCGGCATGCTGAGTGACAAGTACGGCGCCCACAGCGTGACCTGGTGGGTGATGTGGGTGAGCTGGATCTGTCTGTTCCTGCTGAGCTACCCACAGACCGATTTCACGATCGCCACCGTCAACGGCCCCAAGACCTTTCACATCGGCCTGAACGTGTACGTGTTCACCGGCATCATGTTTCTGCTGGGCATTTGCTGGGCGTTTGGCAAGGCCAGCGTGTTCAAGTACATCAGCGACGACTACCCCCACAACATCGGCGCTATCAGCGGCATCGTGGGTCTGGCTGGTGGCCTGGGCGGGTTCGTGCTGCCGATCCTGTTCGGTGCGCTGATGGATCTCACCGGCATCCGCTCCAGCGCCTTCATGCTGATGTACGGCGTGGTGTGGGTCTCGCTCATCTGGATGTACTTCACCGAAGTGCGCCGCGCCCCCGTCATGGGTGCGCAAGGTGCCGCGCAAGCCGGCAACCGCTGATTTTTTCGAAGGAAACCTCACCATGTCTGCCACCACCACCAGCGGGCGCCAGGGGCGTCTGCTCACCATCTGGGCACCGGAGGACAAGTCCTTCTGGGAGCGCGAAGGCGAAGCCATCGCCAAGCTCAACCTCTGGATCTCGGTGCCTGCGCTGTTCCTGGCCTTCGCCATCTGGCAAGTCTGGAGCGTGGTCGCTGTGAGCCTGCCAGGCCTCGGCTTCAAGTATTCGACCAACCAGCTCTTCTGGCTGGCCGCAGCGCCTGCTCTCTCGGGCGCCACGCTGCGCATCTTCTACTCGTTCATGGTGCCGCTGGTGGGCGGCCGCCGCTGGACAGCCATCTCCACCGCCTCGCTGCTGATCCCGGCCATCGGCATTGGCTTTGCGGTGCAGGACAACACCACGGCCTACCCCACCATGCTCATCCTTGCGCTGCTGTGCGGCCTGGGTGGCGGCAACTTCAGCTCCAGCATGGCCAACATCAGCTTCTTCTTCCCCAAGGAGCGCAAGGGCTCGGCACTGGGTGTGAATGCGGGCCTCGGTAACCTGGGCGTGTCGGTGGTGCAGTTCCTGAGCCCTCTGGTCGTCACGGCCGGCATCTTTGGAGTTTTGGGGGGTGAACCCCAGACCATCGTCAAGAACGGCCAAACCATGCAGGTCTGGACGCAGAACGCCGCCTTCATCTGGGTGCCATGGATTGCCCTCACGGCCCTGGCTGCCTGGTTTGGCATGAATGACATTGCCGACGCCAAGGCCTCGTTTGCTGCACAGGCCGCCATCTTCAAGCGCAAGCACAACTGGCTGATGTGCTTGCTGTACCTGGGCACCTTCGGTTCGTTCATCGGCTATGCCGCAGGCTTCCCGCTGCTCATCAAGAGCCAGTTTCCCAATGTGAACCCTCTGGCATACGCGTGGCTCGGCCCATTGGTGGGTGCGGTGGTTCGTCCCTTTGGTGGCTGGCTGGCGGACAAGCTCGGCGGTGCTCGCGTCACGCTGTGGAACTTCATCGTCATGGCCATCGCAGTGGTAGGCGTCACCGTGTTCTTGCCATCGGCTGGCAATGAAGGCCACTTTGGCGGCTTCTTCGTGTGCTTCCTGGTGCTGTTCCTCACCACCGGCATCGGCAACGGATCGACCTTCCGCATGATCCCAGTCATCTTCCTCACGGAAGCCATGCGTGGCGTGGACAAGAACAACGCCGCCGCCGTGGCCCAGGCCAACAAGGAAGGCAACACCCTGGGCGCTGCCACGCTGGGCTTTACGGCTGCGATGGCTGCCTACGGCGGGTTCTTCATTCCCAAGAGCTACGGCAGCTCGATCGCACTGACCGGCGCCCCACATGCCGCGCTGTGGTGCTTTGCCGCCTTCTATCTCGTGTGCATTGCCGTGACCTGGTGGTACTACGCGCGCAAGCACGCCGAAATGCCTTGCTGATGGCCGTTTGACCCATCTGCACCCCCTATAGAACAAGGAGCCCCCGATGAGCCATTTTCTTGATCGCCTCACGTACTTCTCGCAACCCCGCGAGACATTTGCACAAGGCCACGGCGAAACCAACGGTGAAGACCGTACCTGGGAAGATGCCTACCGCGACCGCTGGGCACACGACAAGATCGTGCGCTCCACCCACGGTGTGAACTGCACGGGCTCTTGCTCGTGGAAGATCTACGTCAAGGGCGGCATCGTCACCTGGGAAACCCAGCAGACCGACTACCCCCGCACCCGCCCCGACCTGCCCAACCACGAGCCCCGTGGCTGCGCACGCGGCGCCAGCTACAGCTGGTACCTGTATAGCGCCAACCGCGTGAAGTACCCCATGGTGCGTGGCCGCCTGCTCAAGCTCTGGCGCGCTGCCATTGCCCTGGCCAAGAGCCCGGTGGACGCCTGGGCCAGCATCGTCGAGAACAGCACTTCGCGCAGCGACTGGCAAAAGCAGCGTGGCCTGGGCGGCTTCGTGCGCAGCACCTGGGATGAAGTCAACCAGATGATTGCTGCGGCCAATGTCTACACCATCAAGAAGCACGGCCCCGACCGCATCATCGGCTTCTCGCCCATCCCTGCGATGTCGATGATTTCCTACGCAGCCGGTTCGCGCTACCTGAGCCTGATTGGCGGCGTGTGCATGAGCTTCTACGACTGGTACTGCGACCTGCCCCCCAGCAGCCCGCAAACCTGGGGCGAGCAAACCGACGTGCCCGAGTCGGCCGACTGGTACAACAGCTCGTACATCATTGCCTGGGGCTCGAACGTGCCCCAGACGCGCACGCCCGACGCGCACTTCTTGACCGAGGTTCGCTACAAGGGCACCAAAGTCGTGTCCATCACGCCCGACTATTCCGAAGTGGCCAAGCTGGGTGACTTGTGGATGCACCCCAAGCAGGGCACCGATGCGGCCGTGGCCATGGCCATGGGCCATGTGATCCTGAAAGAGTTCTACTTCAAGGACGGTGGCAAGGGCCGGAGCAGCTACTTTGACGACTACGCCCGCCGCTACACCGACCTGCCTCTGTTGGTGGTGCTCAAGGAAAAGACGCTGCCCGACGGTCGCAAGGCCATGGTGCCTGACCGCTACGTGCGCGCCAGCGACTTCCCCAACAAGCTCGACCAGTCGAACAACCCTGACTGGAAGACCGTGGGCTATGACGAGCTGGGCCAGGTCACGCTGCCCAATGGCTCCATCGGCTTCCGCTGGGGCACCGACGGCCGCCCCGACCAGGGCCTGTGGAACCTGGAGAACAAGGACGCCCGCACGGGCAATGACGTCAAGCTCAAGCTGTCGGTGATCGAAGACGGCGAGCAGCCCCACGACGTGGCGGATGTGGCCTTCCCTTACTTTGGCGGCGTGCATGCCCCCAACTTCACCGCCAACGACCAGGGTGGTGACGTGATGGTGCGCCGCGTGCCTGTGAGCCATCTGGAGCTGGACGGCCATGAAGTCCAGGGCCGCGTGATGGTGGCCACGGTGTTCGACCTGCTGGCAGCCAACTACGGCATCGACCGTGGCCTGCCTGGTGAAGAACCTGGTGGCAGCTATGACGCCGATCGCCCCTTCACCCCTGCATGGCAAGAAAAGATCACCGGTGTGCCGCGTGAGCAGATCATCACCGTGGCCCGCCAGTTTGCCGACAACGCCCACAAGACGCATGGCAAGTCCATGGTCATCATCGGCGCGGCCATGAACCACTGGTACCACAGTGACATGAACTACCGCGGCATCATCAACATGCTGATGCTGTGCGGCTGTATTGGCCAAAGCGGTGGTGGCTGGGCGCACTATGTGGGCCAGGAAAAGCTGCGCCCGCAGACCGGCTGGACGGCCCTGGCCTTTGCGCTGGACTGGATCCGCCCACCCCGCCAGATGAACAGCACCAGCTTCTTCTACGCGCACACCGACCAGTGGCGCTACGAAAAGCTGGGCATGGAAGAGATCCTTTCGCCGCTGGCCGACGCCCGCGCCTACCACGGGGCCCAGATCGACTACAACGTGCGCGCCGAGCGCATGGGCTGGCTGCCTTCCGCGCCCCAGCTCAAGACCAACCCCATGCAGGTGGCCAAGGACGCTGCTGCGGCGGGCATGGACGCGAAGGACTACGTCGTCAAATCGCTCAAGGACGGCAGCCTGACCATGAGCTGCGAGGACCCAGACCACCCAGACAACTGGCCGCGCAACATGTTCGTGTGGCGCTCCAACATCCTGGGTTCGTCGGGCAAGGGGCATGAGTACTTCCTCAAGCACCTGCTGGGCACCACGCACGGTGTGCAGGGCAAAGACCTGGGCAAAGACGAAGCCAAGCCCGAAGAAGTGCAGTGGCACGCGAATGCGCCTGAAGGCAAGCTGGACCTGCTGGTCACGCTCGACTTCCGCATGAGCACGACCTGCCTGTACTCCGATATCGTGCTGCCCACGGCCACCTGGTATGAGAAGAACGACCTCAACACCAGCGACATGCACCCCTTCATCCACCCGCTGTCCACCGCGGTGGACCCTGCCTGGCAAGCCAAGAGCGACTGGGAGATTTACAAGGGCTTTGCAAAGGCTGTGAGCGAGGTCAGTGTGGGCCACCTGGGCGTGGAAAAAGACGTGGTGCTCACCCCCATCATGCACGACACGGCCGGCGAAATGGCCCAGCCCTACGGCGTGCGCGACTGGAAAAAGGGCGAGTGCGAACTCATCCCTGGCAAGACTGCTCCGCAGATCACGGTGGTCGAGCGCGACTACCCGAACCTGTACAAGCGCTTCACCGCTCTGGGCCCCTTGATGGACAAGGTGGGCAACGGTGGCAAGGGCATTGGCTGGAACACGCAGACAGAAGTGGGCCAGCTGGGCGACCTGAATGGCCGCGTGAAGGAAGAGGGCGTGACGCAGGGCATGCCCCGCATCGTGACCGACATTGACGCCACCGAAGTGGTGATGATGCTGGCGCCTGAGACCAACGGCCATGTGGCCTGCAAGGCTTGGGAAGCCCTGGGCAAGCAGACGGGCCGTGACCACGTGCACCTGGCACTGCACCGCGAAGACGAGAAGATCCGCTTCCGCGACATCCAGGCGCAGCCGCGCAAGATCATCAGCTCGCCCACCTGGTCGGGGCTGGAGAGCGAAAAGGTCAGCTACAACGCCGGCTACACCAACGTGCACGAGTACATCCCATGGCGCACCCTCACCGGACGTCAGCAGTTCTACCAGGACCACCCCTGGATGCGCGACTTCGGCGAAGGCTTTGTCAGCTATCGCCCACCCGTGCACCTCAAGACGCTGGAAGAAGTCGAAGGCAAGAAGCCCAATGGCAACCGCGAGATTGCGCTGAACTTCATCACGCCGCACCAGAAGTGGGGCATCCACAGCACGTACAGCGACAACCTGATGATGCTGACGCTGAACCGCGGTGGCTCGGTGGTGTGGCTGAGCGAAGACGACGCCAAGAGCGCTGGCATCGTGGACAACGACTGGGTGGAGCTGTTCAACGCCAACGGCGCCATTGCGGCCCGTGCGGTGGTGAGCCAGCGTGTGAACCCCGGCATGGTGATGATGTACCACTCGCAAGAGAAGATCATCAACACCCCCGGCTCCGAGATCACCGGCACCCGTGGCGGTATCCACAACTCGGTCACGCGCATCGTGCTCAAGCCCACCCACATGATTGGTGGCTACGCACAGTACAGCTACGGCTTCAACTACTACGGAACCATTGGCACCAACCGCGACGAGTTTGTGCTGGTGCGCAAGATGGACCGCGTGGACTGGCTGGACGACGAAGTGTCTGACACCGGCGCACACGCCTGAGCCCGCAAGGAGAAAACACGATGAAAATTCGCGCACAAATCGGCATGGTGCTGAATCTGGACAAGTGCATTGGCTGCCACACCTGTTCCGTCACCTGCAAAAACGTCTGGACCAGCCGCCCCGGCATGGAATACGCCTGGTTCAACAACGTGGAAAGCAAGCCCGGCATTGGTTACCCCAAGGAATGGGAAAACCAGGACAAGTGGAACGGCGGCTGGGTGCGTAACCCTGACGGCTCCATCGCCCCCCGCCAGGGCGGCAAGTGGAAGCTGCTCATGCGCATCTTTGCCAACCCCAACCTGCCGCAGATCGACGACTACTACGAGCCTTTCACGTTCGACTACGACCACCTGCAGTCGGCGCCTGAAAGCAAGGCCGCGCCCACCGCGCGCCCACGCAGCCTCATCACCGGCAAGCGCATGGAGAAGATCGAGTGGGGCCCGAACTGGGAAGAAATCCTGGGCGGCGAGTTCAGCAAGCGCAGCAAGGACAAGAACTTCGACGATGTCCAGAAGGACATCTACGGCCAGTTCGAAAACACCTTCATGATGTACCTGCCGCGCCTGTGCGAGCACTGCCTGAACCCTGCCTGCGTGGCGTCGTGCCCCAGCGGCTCGATCTACAAGCGCGAGGAAGACGGCATCGTGCTGATCGACCAGGACAAGTGCCGCGGCTGGCGCATGTGCGTGAGCGGCTGCCCCTACAAGAAGATCTACTACAACTGGCAATCGGGCAAGGCCGAGAAGTGCATCTTCTGCTACCCCCGCATTGAGGCGGGCCAGCCCACCGTGTGCTCGGAAACCTGCGTGGGTCGTATCCGCTATCTGGGTGTGCTGCTGTACGACGCAGACCGCATTCAGGAAGCCGCCAGCGTGGAGCGCGACCGCGACCTGTACCAGGCCCAGCTCGACATCTTTCTGGACCCTAACGATCCAGACGTCATCAAGCAGGCCCGCATCGACGGCATTCCCGACAGCTGGATGGAAGCCGCCCGCAACAGCCCGGTCTACAAGATGGCCGTGCAGTGGAAGGTGGCCTTGCCGCTGCACCCCGAGTACCGCACGCTGCCCATGGTCTGGTACGTGCCACCCCTGTCGCCCATCACGGCCGCAGCCAACGCGGGCCATGTGGGTGTCAATGGCGACATTCCCGACGTCTCGCAACTGCGCATTCCGGTGCAGTACCTCGCCAACCTGCTCACCGCTGGCGACACCGGCCCCGTGGTGCGAGCCCTGGAGCGCATGCTGGCCATGCGCACCTACCAGCGCGACAAGCACGTCGAGCAACGCCAGAACCTGGCCGTGCTGCAGCAGGCGGGCCTGTCGATGGCCGAGGTGGAAGAGATGTACCACGTGATGGCGATTGCCAATTACGAAGACCGCTTCGTGATTCCGACTGCCCACCGCGAGTACGCCGAAAACGCTTTCGACATCCGTGGCGGTTGCGGATTCTCGTTCGGCAACGGCTGCTCGGACGGCGCGACCGAAGTCAGCATGTTTGGCGGCAAGAAGCCACGCACCATCCCGATCAAGGCCACGGTCTGAAGCGGGCGCAAAAAGGAACCACCATGTTCAAGAAGAACCCGACCTCTTTGCGACTGACGCTGCGTGCACTGGGCTACCTGCTGAGCTACCCCGATGCACAGCTGCGCAGCGTGATGCCTCAGCTCGTCGATGCCCTGCGCTCCGAAGGCGCCTTGACCAGTGAGCGCATGTCTGAAATCGAAGCCGTGTGCCAGCACTTGGCCGCGCTCGACCCCCTGGAAGTCGAAGCCCGCTATGTGGACAACTTTGACCGCGGCCGCCAGACCTCGCTGCACCTGTTCGAGCATGTGCACGGCGACTCGCGCGACCGTGGACCGGCGCTTATCGATCTGATGCAGACCTACGAAAAGGCTGGCCTGCAATTCAACGCCGACGAGCTGCCTGACCACCTGCCGGTGGTGCTGGAGTTTGCCTCCACCCAGCCGCCCGAAGTGGCCATGGAATTCCTGGGCGAAATGGCCCACATCCTCAATGCGCTGTTCAGTGCGCTGGTGGCTCGCAACAGCCCCTACGCCAGCGTGATCGCCGCTGTGCTCGAAGTCTCGGGCCAGCGCGTGCAATCGGTGGCGCTGACCCCCGAGCCCGAGATGGACGAGGTCTGGGCGGAGCCTGAAGCGTTTGGGGGTTGCAGCACCCAGGGGCAGTCCAAGCCTGACCAGCCGCAACCCATGCATTTTGTTCGTACCCCCCGCGCCGAGCGGGCACCAGAAGGAGTCTCCGTATGACCGCCTGGCTTGATACCCTGTTGTTTGGCATCTATCCCTATATTTGCCTGGCCGTGTTCTTCATTGGCAGCTGGGCGCGGTTTGACCGCGACCAATACACCTGGAAGAGCGACTCTTCGCAGCTGCTGCGCACTGGCAGCCTGCGCTGGGGCAGCAACCTTTTCCACATCGGCGTGCTGTTCCTGTTCTTCGGTCACACGTTCGGCATGTTGACGCCCCACGTGGTGTACGAGCATTTCATCAGCGCTGGCAACAAGCAACTGATGGCCATGATCTCCGGCGGCATCGCTGGCGTGCTCGGCTTTGTGGGCGTGACCATCCTGCTGCACCGCCGCCTGTCGGACCCACGCATTCGCGCCACCTCCAAGACCAGCGACATCGTGCTGCTGTTCCTGCTGTGGCTGCAACTGGCGTTGGGCCTGGCCACCATTCCGCTGTCTGCGCAGCACCTGGATGGCTCCATGATGATGAAGCTGGCCGAGTGGAGCCAGCGCATCGTGACCTTCCGCAGCGGTGGCGTGGAGCTGCTGGCTGATGCGGGCTGGATCTTCAAGACCCACATGTTCCTGGGCATGAGCATCTTCCTGATCTTCCCATTCACCCGCCTGGTGCATGTGTGGAGCGGCTTTGGCACGCTGGCCTATGTGCTGCGCCCCTACCAGGTGGTGCGGGCACGCCGCATGAACCTGCCCGCAGGCCATATGCAGTCGCAAGACCGCCGCGCCTGAAACCCACGATACCCAAGGAGCACACACCATGAGCGGATGTGGAACCGGGAGCTGCGGCTGCAGCTCCACCGAAAGCAGCCAGGGGAGCGCGCCCGCCAGCACGCTGACACCAACGCAGGCCGCGGCCTATGAGGCTCTGGCGGCATCCATGGTCGATGCGCCCGTGCAGCCAGCGCCTTCATCCGCGCCCAGTGCCGGTGCTGCCCCTGTGGCTCGCATCAACGGCGTGCCGTTGAACACGCCCAGCGAATGGCTGGACGAGGAAACGCTGCGCCAGCGCGCCTGCACTGAATTGCTGCGCCAGGCGGCGCAGCAGGCAGGCTTGCTGTCTGCCGACGATGCTCCGGGCGTCGAAGGTGCCACCAGTGCGGAAGCATCGAATGCCATTGAGCAATTGCTCGACCGCGAGCTGAACATCCCCGAACCCTCGCTAGAGGCTTGCCGCCGCTACCACGAGGCCCATCCCGCCGCCCACGCGCAAGGCGAACGCGCCCATCTGCGCCACGTGCTCTTTGCCGTCACGCCAGGCGTGGACGTGAAGCAGTTGCGTCTGCGGGCTGAAGCCCTGTTGATCGAGCTGCGCTGTGCTGATGATGGTGGCGCCAAGTTCGCGCAAGCGGCTGCTCAGTGGTCCAACTGCCCCAGTGGCCAGCAAGGTGGTGACCTGGGCTGGCTCACGCGGGCCGACTGTGCCCCCGAATTTGCCCGCGAAGTCTTTGGCGGAGCCGAAGTGGGCGTGCTGGCACGCCTGGTGCACAGCCGCTTTGGCCTGCATGTGGTGGAAGTGGTAGCCCGCGATCCAGGCCAGCAGCCTTCCTTTGAGGAAGTGCGCCAGGCCATCGCCCTCACTCTGCGCCAGCAAGCCTTGGTGAACGCGCTGCGCCAGTACCTGCAGTTGCTGGCGGGTGCGGCCACGGTGGAAGGGGTGATGCTGGACGCGGCCGACACGCCGCTGGTGCAGTAAGTCCTGGCACCTTTACGGATGACACCATGCCTGATGAACTGCTAGACCGCCTGCGTCGTTTTCACAACGATGCTTTTCCGCAATACCGCGAGCAGTTCCAGAACCTGGTGGATGAGGGCCAGCACCCCACCACCTTGTTCATTGGCTGTTCGGACTCGCGCCTGGTGCCCTATCTGCTGACGGGTGCGGGGCCGGGGGAGCTGTTTCTGGTGCGTAACGTCGGTGCCTTTGTGCCACCGTACGACGGCTCGCATGGCCACCACGGCACTACAGCCGCCATCGAGTTTGCCGTGCTCAACCTGCAGGTGCGCCGCATCATCGTGTGCGGCCACAGTCACTGTGGGGCTATCAAGGCGATGTATGGTGAGGTGTCGCCCGAGGCCCCCAACCTCAACCGCTGGCTGGACCTGGGGCGTGAGGCCTTGCTGCCGGTGCAGCCGGGCCCCGAGGCTCTGCGCCGCACAGAACAGCGGGCCGTGGTGCTCCAGCTCGAACGGCTGATGGAGTACCCCATGGTTCGCAGTCGCGTGCAGTCAGGGCAGATCAGCCTGCACGGCTGGCACTACGTGATTGAAGATGGGGAAGTCCACGTTTTTGATGTGCAGACGGGCGGTTTTGTGCCCGCATCGCGTGCCGACAACAGCGGCACCGGGCCCTACCACCCCTATGTGGAGCATGACGGCCAGGTGCTGCTGGACTAGCCTTTGCCGCCCCGGCGTGTTGCCAGGGTGGCGGGGCGTTGCTTTTACCCCTTCTTGATGGAGCGCAAGGCCGCCGATTAGGGAACCTTGAATCATTCCGAGCCATGAAGCGCGAAACTCCCCCCTCCCTGACCCCCTCCATCTCCCCTCTGCAGCCCATCAGCCTGGATGTGCTGCGCGAGAAATACCTCAAACCCGGCGAGAGCAGCGTCGAAGACCTGTACAGCCGCGTGGCCCGTGCCCTGGCCTCGGTCGAGGCCCCGGCCCTGCGTGAAAAATACGAAGCCCTGTTCCTGGCCAACCTGCATGCGGGTGCCATCGGCGCCGGCCGCATCATGAGTGCAGCAGGCACCGACATCCAGGCCACACTCATCAACTGCTTTGTGCAGCCCGTGGGTGACTGCATTCAGGGCGTGGATGAAGAAGGCTACCCCGGCATATACGAAGCCCTGCGCGAAGCGGCAGAAACCATGCGGCGCGGCGGCGGCGTGGGCTATGACTTCTCGCGCATCCGCCCGCGCGGCGCTGAAGTCAAAGGTACCCATTCCATGGCTTCGGGGCCGTGCAGCTACATCAATGTGTTCGACCAGTCCTGCTCTACGGTCGAAAGCGCAGGCTCGCGCCGTGGCGCGCAGATGGGCGTGCTGCGCATCGACCACCCCGATGTGAAGGAGTTCATCACCGCCAAGCGCACGCCTGGCCGCTGGAACAACTTCAATGTGTCGGTGGGCGTGTCCGATGCCTTCATCGAAGCCGTTCAGGCCGATGGCCCGTGGGAACTGGTGCACCGCGCGCGGCCGGGCGCGGCGCTGCAGGCGCAAGGTGCCCACCAGCGCGCAGACGGGTTGTGGGTGTATGCCACCGTGCCCGCACGCGAGTTGTGGGACACGATCATGAAATCCGCCTACGACTTTGCCGAGCCCGGCATTTTGTTCCTGGGCCGCATCAACGAGGACAACAACCTCCACTACTGCGAAGACATTGCCGCCACCAACCCCTGTGGCGAACAGCCGCTGCCGTCGTACGGCTGCTGTGACCTGGGGCCCATCATCCTGACGCGCTTTGTGCGCAATCCTTTCGGGCGGGGTGGTGCCGCAGCGTTTGACTTTGAAGCGTTTGAGCAGGCCGTGGTCTTGCAAGTGCGTGCGCGCCACCCTGTGCTGGACGTCACCTTTTGGCCGCTGCCGCAGCAGCGCGACGAGGCCATGGCCAAGCGCCGCATTGGCGTGGGCTTTACCGGCATGGGCAACACGCTGGCCATGCTGCAACTGCGCTACAACGCACCCGAAGGCCGCGCCATGGCCGCCCGCATCGCCGAGCGCATGCGCGATGCGGCATACGAAGCATCGGTGGCGCTGGCCCAGGAAAAGGGCGCGTTCCCCAAATTCAACGCAGACGGCTACCTGGCCGCTGGCACGTTCGCCAGTCGCCTGCCCGCCGCCTTGCAAAAGAGCATCCGCAAGCATGGCATTCGCAACAGCCACCTGCTGTCCATCGCGCCCACCGGCACGGTGAGCCTGGCCTTTGCCGACAATGCCTCCAACGGCATCGAGCCGCCGTTCTCGTGGATGTACAAGCGCAAGAAGCGCGAGGCCGACGGCAGCACCAGCGAATACGCGGTGGAAGACCATGCATGGCGGGTGTACCGGGATGGAGGCGGCGATGTGAATGCGCTGCCCGATTACTTTGTTTCGGCCCTGGCCATGTCGGCCCAGGACCACATCGCCATGATGGAAGCCGTGCAGCCCTTCGTGGACACGGCCATTTCCAAGACCGTGAACATCCCGGCCGACTACCCCTACGAAGACTTCAAGGACCTGTACCTGCAGGCCTGGCGCGCACGGCTCAAAGGCCTGGCTACCTACCGGCCCAACGCCATCCTGGGCTCTGTGCTGGAAGTGAGCGCGCCCGCCCCGGCGCCAGCCATTGCGGCAGCGGCGCCTGCTCCCGCCGCACCCGTGGTGGACCCCATGCGCACGGTGATTGAAAGCCGCCCGAAGGGTGGACTCTCGGCCGTGGCCGAGAAGGTCGAATACTGGACGCAGGAAGGTCACAAGACGCTGTACATCATCGTCTCGTTCCTGCCCGTGCCCACAGGCGTGGGCAACCACACGGTGGACCGCGCCATCGAGTTCTTCATGCCCGTGGGGCAAAGCGGTGAGTCGCAGCAGTGGATCACCTCCAGCATGCGGCTGCTGTCGCTCGCAGCGCGCGGCGGCTTTCTGGAGCGTGCCCTGTCGGACATGCGCAAGGTGGCGTGGGACCGCGGGCCCGTGCGCCTGGGCACGCACCAGCGAGCTGACGGCGCCATGGTGCCCATGTGGCACGACTCGGAAGTGGCCGCCATTGCTTTTGCCGTGCAAAACATCCTGGCCCGCCGCGTCGCGGAGCCGCAGCAGCAGTCCCTGCCGCTGGACGAGCCTGAAGCGCCCGCTGGCATGCCGCCCGCCATGGCAGGAAAGAAGTGCAGTGAATGCGGCGCGCACGCCGTGATCCGCAAGGATGGCTGCGACTACTGCACGCAATGCGGCCACCTGGGTAGCTGCGGATGAATACGCCTCGCCCCACCATCCCGCTGAAGGTCGCGTCCGGCAAGCCCTCGAAAGAGGCGCTGGCGCAGCTGGACAAGCACTGGCGCGTGCAGTACCTCATGCTGGCCCCCCACCGGCTGAGCTTCTTCCTGGCGATGGTGGTGCTGGTGGCGTCTGCGCTGTGGTGGGGCGCGGTACAGGTGGACCGGGCCACGGGCTGGCTGGGCTTGCCCTATGCCTCGGGCTACGCTGTCTCTCCTACGCTGGTGCATTCGGCGGTGATGGTGCTCGGGTTCATTCCGCTGTACTTTGCTGGCTTCCTGTTCACCGCAGGCCCCAAGTGGCTGGGGGTGGACCCATTGCCTGTGTCCGCCGTGCGGCCCCCGCTGTTTCTGCAAGCCCTTGGGTGGCTGCTGTGGCTCGCCGGTGCGCATTTGCACGCCGCTTTGGCCCTCGCCGGTCTGGCGCTGGCGTGCGCCGGGCTTGCATGGATGACGGTGCAGTTCTGGGGCCGGGTGCACCTGAGCCAGGCGGAAGACCAGCTCCATGCCCGCGTGATTGGCTTTGCCTGCGTGCTGGGCACCTTGAGTGCGGCGGGCGTTTGGGTGGCCATGCTGCTGCAGGCCCATGCACTGGCCCGGGTGTGGGTGTTTTGCGCCCTGTGGGGCTTTGTGGTGGTGGTCTACGTCACCGTGGCGCACCGCATGATTCCTTTCTTTACCTCCAGCGCCATGCCGCTGGTGCAGGCCTGGCGTCCGTTCTGGGTGCTGTGGCTCATGCTGGCCGCCGCAGGCATGCAGGTGCTGGCTGCGTGGCTGGAGTGGGGCGGCATTGCCGCCAGCCCGGCCGGGCCCGCATGGGCGGTGGTGCACGGCACGCTGCAGGTGCTGGTGGGCGGTGTTCTGGTGTGGCTGGCGTGGGTGTGGGGCCTGGTGCAAAGCCTCAAGAACAAACTGTTGGCCATGCTGCACATCGGATTTTTGTGGCTGGGTGTCGCCTTCTTGCTGGGCGGCCTCGCGCAGTGGCTGGCGGTGGGTCTGGGCGTTGGTAGCCTGGGCCTGGGTGCGCTCCATGCGTTGTCGATGGGCTGCTTGGCGTCGCTGATGCTGGCCATGGTCACGCGGGTGTCGTGTGGCCACGGCGGGCGGGCTCTGGTGGCCGACCGCATCGTGTGGTCGCTGTTCTGCCTGCTGCAACTGGCCACCTTGCTGCGCATTGCAGCCACCTTGCCAGTGTGGCCAGCGGGCGCGTTGCCTTGGTTGCTGCTGGCCAGCGCCAGCGTGTGGCTCATCACCATGGGGGTGTGGGGTGGGCGGCTGGCGCGCTGGTATGGCCGCTTGCGCCCCGATGGGCGCCCCGGCTGACCCCTGGATGAAAGGACTTCCTCATGTCTGTCATCCCTTGGCCCTTGGATCCCGTGCGCGGCGGCGGCCGCCGCAGCACCGGGGCACTCAAACATGCCATGATCGAACATATGCCCAGTGCCGATGACACCGCCGGTCTTGCAGCGGCGTTGATCCAGTCCCGCCAGACCATCTTGCCCAAGCGCCTGGGGGCGCCGGGCCCCAACGTGGCCGAGCTGGCCGCCATCCTGCAGGCGGCTGCCCATGCGCCCGACCACGGCCAGCTCACGCCCTGGCGCTTTGTGCTGGTGCCCGACACCTCGCGCACGCTGCTGGCCGATGTGTTTGCCGAGGCCCTGCTGGAGCGTGACCCCGATGCCGCCCCTGAACAGGTGGAGCAGGCGCGCGAAAAGGCCTACCGTTCCCCCGTGTTGCTGCTGGCCATTGTGGATGGCGAGCGGGGCGATGCCGACATTGAGCTGGCCGAGCGCATGGTGTCGGCCGGTTGCGCCATTCAAAACATGCTGCTCATGGCCACCGCCCAGGGGTACGGCTCGGCGCTGACCAGCGGCAAGGCCCTGAAGGCTTCGCGCCTGCGGGCGCTGTTCCGGCTGGCGCCAGGCGAGCAGGCGCTGTGCTTTGTGAGCATTGGCACCGTGGTGTCCCGCAAGGGCGCGCGGCTGCGGCCCACAGCCAGCAGCTACGTGAGCACGCTGGACGAACACCGGGGCATACTGCCCGGCTTCTAATCCATTGATTAACTGCTTCTTTTAAAGACCACCCACCCATGGATATCTCCAGCTTTGACGATTTGCTGCACGCCGCGCGGCTGCAACCCGAGCCCCAGCGCCTGCTGTTTGTGTTTGTCGGCGTGGAGCTGCCCGATGACGCCACCCCCGCCCAGCGCGCACGCTTTGAGCAAGGGCAGGGCGGTGCGCTGGTGCCCCTGATGTGTGTGGACAAGACTCCGCAGGAGCTGCCATCGTTTGCAGCCCTGGTGACCGAAGCCCAGCAGTTCACGGCGCCGGGGCATGACTGGGTGATGGTGTTTGCTGCCGCCATGTCGGGCACGCTCAACCAAGCCCCCACCAGTGCGGACGCCGAAGCACCGCTGCAACGCATGGTCGATGCGATCAAGCGTGGTGCCATCGAGGCCTTCATTCCGTTTGACCGCCAAGGGCACCCGGTGCGCTTGGGCTGAATCAGGTCGCGGCATTCTTCAAACGACCTGCAACTCCACCTGTCCACTCACATGGCCACGTCCGCCGGCTTGCCCGGATTCAACACCCCCGCCGTAGGGTTCGAGCAGCCCTTCGCGATGCTGGAGGCTTGCCACGAACGCGTTGAGCGCACCCTGACCCTGCTGTCGCGGCTGCGCTCCTACCTGCGCGAGCAGGCGGTGGACGATGCCGCCCGCCAGGCGGCCCGCGACGTGCTGCGTTACTTTGACATTGCTGCGCCCCTGCACCATGAAGACGAGGAACTGCACGTCTTTCCGCTGCTGCTGGAGCGGGGGGCGCCGTCGGTGGTGGCGCTGGTGCGGCAGTTGCAACAAGACCATGTGCACATGGCGGCCGATTGGGCCGCCGCCCGGGGCGCTCTGGCGGCTCTCGTCGATGGCAGCGCCGTTGGCCTGAGCGCTCAGGACGAAGCGCTGCTCGAGCAGTTTGCCCAGCGCTACGGCCAGCACATCCAGGCAGAAGAAGGCACCGCCTACCCCAGCGCACAGGCCCTTTTGGGCGAGGGCGACTTGCGCACCATGGGGCTGGAGATGGCGGGCCGTCGCCGCAGCGCTCCCTGAATAAATGCTACTGAATTAATAGCTGGCGGCGCTTTCTGTGTAAGCGCTAGACGCACTTTTCGCTTGAAATTGACCGCCCACCGTTCTTCTTCGGGTGGACGGCTTCGGTTTGCAAGACTGCCTCGCCACCGGCCCCGGCAGCGCGATACTCGGCAGCTTGCTCTTTTCTGCGCTCTTCCCGCCCCCGATGTCTGTGAAATTTCTGCTCCGCGTTGCGGGCACCCTGCTGCTGGCCTGGGCCGCTGCGGCTGCCTGTGTGGCGCTGCACACCCCGCTGCCCTGGATGCTGGGTCCCCTGGTTGCCACGTCCGTGCTGTCCATGGCCGGTGCGCCCACCGAAAGCTGGGGGCCGTTGCGCAATGGCGGTCAGTGGGCGATTGGCGCCGCGCTCGGCCTGTACTTCACGCCCGAGGTGTCGGCGCTCGTGGGCAGCCTGTGGTGGGCCATCGTGCTGGGCATTGGGTGGGCGCTGCTGCTGGGCTGGGGCTTTGGCGCGTGGCTCTACCGCCTGCACGCGCCGCGCATGCACGGCGTGCCCGCTTCAATGCTGCGGTCTACCAGCTACTTCGCGGGGGCGATTGGAGCCGCGTCTGAGATGACCCTGCTGTCCGAGCGGGAGAACGCCCGCACCGACCTGGTGGCCGCCAGCCACAGCCTGCGCCTGCTCATCGTCACGATCACCATTCCATTTGCCCTGCAGTGGAGCGGCCTGCAGGGGCTGGACATTCTGAACCCCACCGTGCGCGAGGAGAGCTGGCCGGGCCTGGCGCTGCTCGCCTTGCTGACCGGCGCGGGTGCTTTGGTGATGGACCGCCTGGGCCGCGCGAACCCGTGGTTCATGGGGGCGATGCTGGTGTCCATGGCGGTCACCATGGCGGGGCTGCATCTGTCGGCAGTGCCGCAAGCGGTGGTCAATGCCGCGCAGCTCGTGATCGGTGTCAGCCTGGGCGTGCGCTTTCGCGCGGAATTTCTGCACACGGCGCCGCGCTGGCTGGCTTCAGTGGCCGTAGGCACGTTCGGTTTGATGGGCATTTGCGCAGCATTTGCCGCCGTGCTGGCATGGGCCACGGGGCTGCCCTGGGTCACGCTGCTGCTGGGCACCTCCCCCGGCGGCATCACCGAAATGGCCATCACCGCCAAGGTGCTGCAACTGGGTGTGCCCGTGGTCACCGCGTTTCAGGTGTGCCGGCTGATTGCCGTGCTGATGCTGGTGGGGCCGATGTACCGCAGGATCTACCCGCCAACGAAGGATGGTTCTGCAACCTGAAAAAAGAACCGCCCTCGTTGACACTGGCGCGCGGTCGTCGCGCAGGACGACAAGCAAGGGCCGCCCCGCAGCAAGGTCGTCGTCCCCCTTGGGGGAAGGCGCGCAGCGCCTCAGGGGGGATTCAATGCACCACTACAGGGTTTTGTGCCAGGCCAGCATACCGATCCAGCGCGTCTTCCACTTCTTCCTGCGTGGGCGTGTCGCGCTGCCAGGCCAGGATTTGCTGCTGGAACATCTCTGCCCAGGAGCCATCCAGGTACACCTCCTTGCCCGAGCGCTTGTCCACGATTTCAAAGCCGTGGCGCGCCAGTTGGGGGCGGGGTGGTGCCGTGTCGTTGAGCGCCTGGGTTGATGTCTCCACGGCGTCGGGCAGCATGTGGACCACCACAAAGGATTCAGAGTCGTAGAGCATTTGCATGGTGTTACCCCGGTCGATACCCAGGTCAGATTGCAGCGGTTGCGCAGAGTTCAAGGGGGAAGCCCCTGAACCTTCTTCCTGGGTCGCAACCAGTATTTCATGAAATCCGCAGGTGCGCGGCCTGGCAGGGCTTTTTTGCAGGGGTGGCGCGCGGGCGCAACAGGCCTTTGAACAGGTTTTTTGAACAGGCTCTCAGGGCGGGCTGCTGTTGCGCAGGCGCAGGTCGGCAAAGTCGCCATTGGCCTGGGTGATCTTGATGCGCACGGGCAGGTAGCCCATGTCCGGGGCCAGCCACAGCTCGGCCTTCTGGTCGTAGTCGCGCCGGGGCAGGCGTTGTAGCTTGAGGGCGGGCAGCGTGCCTGCGGGCAGGTTCAGGGTTTCGGTGGCTTCCACGGTGAAGGTCCAGCGGTCGGCGCCGGTGGCGCTCACGGTGGTCAGCGTCAGCTGGGTGCCGGGCACAAAGCGGTCGGGCGTGGCGGCCAGAAGGCCGGCCAGCTGGATGAAAACGCTCAGGCGGTCTTGTGCGCCAGGGCCAATGGCGGCTTCGGGCGTGTTGGCGCTGAAGGTGACGCGGCCGCGCTGGTAGTCGAAATGGGCGGCGCGCTCGCTGCGGTTGCGGTCGCCAAAACGCTCGGGCTGCAGGCCCTGCGTCGTCACCAGGCCGGTGCTGCGCTGGGTGCGCGAACCCACTAGGAATGCGCTCACTTCCTGCCGCGCTTCGTAGCGGGCGCCATCGTGCTGCCACACCAGTTCCGCCCGGGCCTGGTAGTCAAACTTTTTGGCCTGCCCCGCCACGTCAAACGCCAGCTTGATGGGCGCAGGCAGGCGCACGGGGGGCGCAGCGGTGCTGGTGCCTTGCCCAGGGGTGCCGCCCGGCGGGGTGATGTCTACGCCCGAACCATCGGCCACGGGCAATGGGACTGTGGCGCTGGCAGCCGCCGCTGGTGCTGCGGCCACCGTTGCGGAAGCCTCTGGCGCAGGCGCTTCGGCAGCCGAAGCGGTGGTGCCGTCCGTCCCCTGTTCGGTGTTGCCCGTCGGCTCGGCCACCTCCGGCTCCGCTGTGGTCACGTCGGCGGGCTCGTTCGGTGCGGGGGCTGGCTCTGTGGTGGCAGGGCGCGTGGGCGCAGCCTTGCGCGGTTTGGTGGGCTGGGGCGGCGCAGCCGCAGGGGGCGCGGCGGCAGGGCTGGGTGATGGCGCGGGGGCTGCCGCTACCGCAGGCGGCGCTGCCACGCTGCGGGTGGTGAACACCTTGCCTGCTGGCGCAGCAGAGCCGTCCCAGGCCAGGGGCACGCCTTGCAGCACCAGCCAGTGAACGGCCAGCACCAAGGCGGTCAGGATCCACAGGGTGCGCCGTGGCATCAGCGGGCCCTGGCAGTGCAACAGGCCTGGGGCCAGGCGCAGCGGCTCATGCGCTGCCTGCGCCCAGGTCGGTGGAAAGCTGGGCGGCGGCAGCGCGCAGCGGCACCTCGATGGCGCCACCCCATTCCGGGTCGAACGTGGCCACCGAGCCCAGCGTGGTGATGCCCAGCGCCAGATGGCCGCCCGCATCAAACACCGGGGCGCAAAACGCGACGATGCCGGGCAGCAGTGTGTCCACCACCCGGGCCATGCCGCGCTCGCGCACATCGGCCAGCACATCCTGCGCCTGCTCCAGCGTGGCGGGCAGGTCCGTACGCCGCAGCTTGGCGGCCTGGGCCAGCTCCTGTTGCAGCAAGGGCGCCACGGCTTCGGGCGGCATGTAGGCAGCAAAGCAGCGCCCGGTGGCGGAAGACAGCAGCGGCATCACATCGCCCAGGCGCAGGTTGGCGGTGACGGCCTGGGGCGATTCCTCCCAGTGCACGATGGTGGGGCCATGGTTGCCCCACACCGCCAGCGCCAGGGTGTGGCCGATCTGCTCCATCCAGCCGGGCACGCGCTCGCGCGCCAGCCGCATGGCGTCCAGCCGCGCCAGCGATGCCAGCCCCAGCTTGAGCGCGGCGGGGCCCAGGTCGTAGCGCGCAGTGCGCGCGTCTTGCGTGACCAGCCCCAGGCGCTGAAAGCTCACCAGGTAGCGGTGGGCCTTGGCCGCGCTCATGCCGGCGGCAGCGGCCACATCTTTGAGCATGAGCGGCCCGCGCGCGCGGGTCAGCCCTTCCAGCAGGGCAAAACCGACTTCCACCGACTGGATGC
Source organism: uncultured Acidovorax sp. (assembly GCF_964021665.1). Taxonomy (NCBI): domain Bacteria; kingdom Pseudomonadati; phylum Pseudomonadota; class Betaproteobacteria; order Burkholderiales; family Comamonadaceae; genus Acidovorax; species uncultured Acidovorax sp. The sequence goes on along the minus strand of NZ_CAXIAK010000019.1, from coordinate 13,252 downwards.
CTGCGCGTTCTTTGTCCATGTGCACTAGAATTTGCGAGTTTTGTTTAGTTAAATCAATTTACCAAATCGTAATTTGGCCAGGGCTTCCAGCCATTCGGTTTGGTGCCTTGCCACTCTGAGAGACAAAGGTCCCCGCCACCATGAAACTCGCTACGTACAAAGACGGCTCGCGCGACGGCCAGCTGGTTGTGGTCTCCCGTGATCTGGGAACAGCCCATTATGCGACCGGCATTGCCAGCAAGCTGCAGCAGGTGCTGGACGACTGGAGCTTCCTCTCGCCCCAGTTGCAAGACCTGTATGACCAGCTCAACAGCGGCCGCGCACGCCACCCCTTCCCCTTCGATCCGGCCCAGTGCATGGCCCCGCTGCCCCGCGCCTACCAGTGGGCCGACGGCTCGGCGTACATCAACCACGTCGAACTGGTGCGAAAAGCGCGCAACTCCGAGGTGCCTGAGAGTTTTTACACCGACCCGCTCATGTACCAGGGCGGCAGCGACGACTTCATTGGCCCCTGCGACCCGGTGGTGGTGCCCAGCGAATCCATGGGCATCGACTTTGAGGCCGAGATCGCCGTCATCACCGGCGACGTGAAGATGGGCGCCACGCCTGAGCAGGCACTCGAAGGCATCCGCCTGGTGATGATTGCCAACGACGTGAGCCTGCGCAACCTGATTCCGGCCGAGCTGGCCAAGGGCTTTGGCTTCTTCCAGAGCAAGCCCGCCACCGCGTTCAGCCCCGTGGCCGTGACGCTGGACGAGCTGGGCGACGCCTGGGACAAGGGCCGCGTCAACCTCACCGTGCAGTCCACCTGGAACGGCCGCAAGGTCGGCATGTGCGACGCCGGGCCCGAGATGACCTTCCACTTCGGCCAGCTCATTGCCCACATTGCCAAGACGCGCAACGTGCGCGCTGGCTCCATCGTGGGCAGCGGCACCGTCAGCAACAAGGGCGTGGAGCAGAACGGCCGCATGGAATGGCCCAAGGGCTACAGCTGCATTGCCGAAAAGCGCTGCATCGAAACCATCCAGGACGGCAAGCCCACCACCGAGTTCATGAAGTTTGGCGACACCATCCGCATCGAGGTAAAGGGCAAGGACGGTGCCAGCATCTTCGGCGCCATCGACCAGGAAATTGCCGCACCCGGCGCTGCAACCTAAGGTTTGAAGCCAAAAGTGCCTGATTAGCTACTTACCTCAGAAACGCGCAGCAGACTCCAAGGCAGCGGCCCAGTAGTCACCAATGCCTTCAACAGCACCTAGCTGGCGTTGGTTCTGCTCAGTCTGAGATATGTCGCTAATCAGGAAAAAGAGCTTCCAGCGCTTGTCTGTCAAGCGCTGGAAGCTCTTTTTTTAGGAGCAATGACTGGTGGGCACCTTCCTCAGTTCCAACCCTCCAGCACCAGCTTGCCCCGCGCCTTTCCGCTCTCGATGAGTGCATGTGCGCGCTTCAGATTCTCCGCATTGATGGTGCCAAACCGCTGGTCCAGCGTGGTGCGGATCAGTCCGGCGTCCACCAGCTGCGCTACTTCGGTCAGCAGGCGGTGCTGGCCGATCATGTCGTCGGTGCCGAACAGCGCACGGGTGAACATCAGCTCCCAGTGCAGCGACACCGACTTGCGCTTGAGCTTCGTCACGTCGAGCGACACCGGGTCATCGATCAGCGCGAACTGGCCCTGCGGCGCGATGGCCTCGACGATCTGGTCAAAGTGCGCTTCGCTCTGCGTGAGACTCACGATGATGTCTACCGTAGGGTGGCCGATGCGCGCCAGCTCTTCAGTGAGCGGTTTGCTGTGGTCAATGACGTGGTGCGCGCCCAGGTCGCGCACCCATTGCTGCGTTTCGGGGCGCGATGCGGTGCCGATGATCGTGAGGCTGGTCAGCCGCGCCGCAAGCTGCGTGAGGATGGAGCCCACACCGCCGCTCGCGCCAACGATGAGCAGGGTCTTTTGTGTGGGCTGCTTGCCGGGTGCCACACGCAGGCGGTCAAACAGCAGCTCCCACGCGGTGATGGTGGTCAGCGGCAGCGCGGCGGCCTCGGCAAAGTCCAGCGACTTTGGCGCGTGGCCCACGATGCGTTCATCCACCAGGTGCAGCTCGCTGTTGGTGCCCTGGCGGGCAATGGAGCCTGCGTACCAGACCCGGTCGCCGGGCTGGAACAGCGTGACATCCGGCCCCACGGCGCGCACGATGCCGCTCGCGTCCCAGCCCAGCACCTTGTAGTCGGGCCCGTCGCCGCTGCGCGAACTGCTTTTGCGCACTTTCGTGTCCACGGGGTTCACCGAGACGGCATGCACTTCCACGAGCAGATCGCGGCCGGTGGCCACCGGGTCGGGCAGGGTGATGTCGAGCAGAGACTCGGGGTGGTCGATGGGGTGGGCGGTTTGGTAGCCAACGGCTTTCATGGGGAGGTCCTGGAGGTAAACAAAGGGTGCTCCAATGATGGGTCTTGCAAAATTGCTTTTAAATAGGCCGATGATTGAATCTATCTTCAATCATTGTTTGTAAATAAACCCCTCCGCACCCAAGGCACGCCATGAAAAGCCTGCAAGACCTCGACATCTTTGTGCGCACCGTGGACAGCGGCAGCCTCTCGGCCACCGCCCGTGCGCTGGACCTCACGCCCGCCGCTGCGAGCGCCGCGCTCAAGCGGCTGGAGGCCGAGCTGGGCGTGGCGCTGTTCGTGCGCTCCACGCGCAGCCTGCGGCTCACGCAGGAGGGCGCACTGTTCCTGGAGCACTGCCGCCCCGCGCTGGCGGCGCTGCAGCAGGTGCAAGGCCAGCTGGCAGGCGGGCGCGCCGGTGGCTTGCGCGGCACGCTGCAGCTGGCCGCGCCGTCGGACCTGGGGCGCAATGTGCTGCTGCCCTGGCTCGATGCCTTCCAGGCCGAGCACCCGGGCATCGACATCCGCCTGCAGCTGGCCGACCGCGTGGCCAACGTGTACAGCGAGCCGGTAGACGCTGCCTTCCGCTACGGCAAGCCGCAGGATTCGAGCCTGGTCGCACTGCCGCTGGCCGCGGACCACCGGCGTGTGCTCTGCGCAGCGCCCGCCTACCTGGCAGCGCACGGCATGCCCGACACGCCCCACGCACTGGCCGAGCACCAGGGCCTGTGCTTCATGTTGGGCGAGGACGTGCACGACCGCTGGCGCTTCTGGGATTCCGCAGGCCAGGAGGTGGTGGTGCGCGTGCGCAGCCGCAACGTGGCCAACGATGGCGATGTGGTGCGCCGCTGGGCGGTGCTGGGCCGGGGCATTGCGTACAAGTCGTACTTCGACGCGGCCGATGATCTGGCCGCCGGCCGGCTGGTGCCGCTGTGCCCTGGCTGGACCACCGAGGCCGTACCGCTCTTTCTGGTGGCGCCCAGCCGCCGCCAGTTCACGCCGCTGGTGCGGGCGCTGCGCGACTTCGTGGCCGGGCGCCTGCAGGCGCTCATGGAGCGGGCGCCACGCTGAACGCTAGCAGCAACCGCATGCGCAGCGCCGACCTGCCGCACGAGGCTCTGCCAGCAGCAGGGGTAATGCACACGCGACCGGCGCCGCGCACCCGTGCGCCGTACAATCGCGCCCTTGCTGCCGCCACCGAGCGCGGCGCTTCTTGCGCAGCCCAGTGCCCGGTGCTGCGGCAACGCCTTCGACGGAGAAAGACAATCATGCTGAATTTCGACTTCCACAACCCCACCCACATCGTCTTCGGCCAGGGGCGCATTGCCGACCTGGCCAAGCTGGTGCCCGCTGCCGCCAAGGTGCTGATCCTGGTGGGCGGCGCCAGCGCCGAAAAGACTGGCACGCTGGCCGAGGTGCGCGCCGCGCTGGGCGAGCGCGAGCACGCCACCTTCACCGGCATTGAGCCCAACCCCAGCTACGAAACCTCCATGCAGGCCGTGGCGCAGATCCGCGAAGGCGGGTTTGACTTTCTGCTGGCCGTGGGCGGCGGCTCGGTCATCGACGCCACCAAGTTCATCGCTGCCGCCGTGCTGTTTGAAGGCGGCGACCCCTGGGCGATTCTGGAAAAGTTTGGCCGCAACGTGCAGCGCGCCATGCCGTTTGGCGCCGTGCTCACGCTGCCCGCCACGGGTTCGGAGATGAACAACGGCAGCGTCATTACCCACCGCGCCAAGGGCGCCAAGCTGCCCTTCAGCAGCGAGCACACCTACCCCGTCTTCTCGGTGCTCGACCCCACCAAAACCTACACCCTGCCGCCCCAGCAGCTGGCCAACGGTGTGGTCGATGCCTTTGTGCACACGGTGGAGCAGTACCTGACTTACCCCGTCAACGCCCTGGTGCAAGACCGCTTTGCCGAAGGCATCCTGCACACGCTGATCGAGGTGGGCCCGCGCCTGCTCACCGCCACCGAGCCTGTGTACGACGACCGCGCCAACCTGATGTGGGCCGCCACCATGGCGCTCAATGGCTTGATTGGCGCTGGCGTGCCGCAAGACTGGGCCACGCACATGATTGGCCACGAGCTGACAGCGCTGCACGGCATTGACCACGCCCGCACCCTGGCCATCGTGCTGCCCGCGCTGCTCAACGAGCGCCGTGGCCCCAAGCGCGCCAAGCTGTTGCAGTACGCCGAGCGCGTGTGGGGCCTCACCACCGGCAGCGAAGACGAACGCATCACTGCCGCCATCGAACGCACCCGTGATTTCTTTGAAAGCATGGGCATCCGCACCCGCCTGTCCGGCTACGGCCTGGGTGCGGAAGTGATCGACACCGTCATCACCCAGCTCGAAGCCCACGGCATGGTCAAGCTGGGCGAGCAGCGCGAGATCACGCCTGCGGTGAGCCGCCGCATTCTCGAAGCAGCGCTGTAAGCCAACGCCGCGATTTGACGCGCCGCAGTACCCGGCAGCCTTGGTTGGGGGTACTGTGGCGTTTTGGTTTTTTACAACCGGTTTTTAGATTCCACTGAACAAAGAAAGCGACCCCCATGGCACACATCCTCATGGTTCTGACGTCCCACGACCAACTGGGCAACACGGGCAAAAAGACCGGCTTCTGGCTGGAAGAGTTTGCCGCCCCGTACTACGTGTTCAAAGATGCTGGCGTGCAGATCACGCTGGCATCGCCCCAGGGCGGCCAGCCACCGCTGGACCCCAAAAGCGATGACGAAAGCGCCCAGACGGACGCGACGCGCCGCTTCAAGGCCGATGCCGAAGCGCAAAAGCAGCTGGCCAGCACGGTGCCGCTGTCGAGCGTGAAGGCCGATGCATTTGACGCCGTGTTCTACCCCGGCGGCCACGGCCCGCTGTGGGACCTGGCTGAAGACGCACAGTCCATCGCACTCATCGAACAGACCTTTGCCGCTGGCAAACCGCTGGCGCTGGTGTGCCACGCGCCGGGCGTGCTGCGCCACACCAAGGCACCCGATGGAACCCCGCTGGTGAAGGGCAAAAAGGTGACGGGCTTTACCAACACCGAAGAAGACGCCGTGCAGTTGACCGACGTGGTGCCTTTTCTGGTGGAAGACATGCTCAAGGCCAACGGCGGCGTGTACTCCAAAGGCCCTGACTGGGCTCCTTATGTGCTGACCGACGGCACCCTCATCACGGGGCAGAACCCCGCCTCGTCCGAGGCGTGCGCCCATGCGGTGCTGAAGTTGCTGGGGTAACTCCGCAGCGCATGCCCTTCGCCTGCCAGCCGCATGGGTGCTGAATTTTGATGAAAATGGCCGCCAGCGCCCGTCAAATAAGCGCTGGCAGCTATTCAATCAATAGCGTTCTAGCCGGGCTGCGCGTTCTTCAGGCGGCGGCGCTGGCTTCCACTTCCACCAGGCAGTCATAAAACGTGGGCGCGCGGCCCAGGTCAGTCAAGGCCTGGCTGGTCAACTCGTTCACGTTGGTGCCGTTCAGCCCCAGCTTGCGCCACCAGATGCCCAGGCCGTTGACCACGCCGGGGCGGGCGCGGGTGGAGACTTCTGCATGGCATTCGTAGCTGCCCCGGTCGTTGAATACGCGCACGGTGCTGCCGTCGGCAATGCCGCGTGCGGCGGCGTCGTCGGGGTGCATCTCCAGCAGCGGTCGGCCTTCGATGGTGCGCAGGCTTTTGACGTTGACGAAGGTGGAGTTGAGGAAGTTGCGTGCTGGGGGCGAGATCATCGCCAGCGGGTAGCGCGCGTCGGTGCCCTGCAGTTCGTGGTTGGGAACGTGGTCGGGCAGGCCGTCCATGCCCTGCGCGGCCAGCCGGGCGCTGAAGAATTCGCAGCGGCCCGAAGGCGTGGGGAAGTTGCCTTCGGCAAAGGGTGCATCGGGCCCGGCCAGCGTGGCAAAGCCCTGCGATTCGAGCAGCGCATAGTCCACTGCGTTGCCAAAGGCTTGGCGGCACAGGGTTTCGTCGCTGTCGGCAAAGCAGGGGTCGGCAAAGCCCATGCCGGCGGCCAGGTCGCGGAAGATCTGGGCGTTGCTGCGCGCCTGGCCGACGGGGGCGATGGCCGGGCGGTTGAGCATCACATCGGTATGGCCATAGGCCAGGTGCACGTCCCAGTGCTCCAGTTGTGTGGTGGCGGGCAGGATGTAGTCGGCGTAGTCGGCCGTGTCGGTGTGAAAGTGCTCCAGCACCACGGTGAACAAATCCTCGCGGGCAAAGCCCTGCACCACCTTGCCCGAATCGGGTGCTACTGCCACGGGGTTGCAGTTGTAGACCACCACGGCTTCGACCTTGGGGCCGAAGGTGGGTGAGGACTCGCGCAGCAGGTCGTCGCCAATGGTGGACATGTTGATGGTGCGCGGCGTGCGCCCGGCCAGCAGGTCTGGGCGGTGCAGCGCGGCGCGATCCACCGGGAACTGCCCGGAGCTGGACAGCAGCAGCCCGCCCGCACGGTGCCGCCACGCGCCGATGAGCGCGGGCAGGCAGGCGACAGCGCGCACGGCATTGCCACCGCCACGCACGCGCTGCATGCCGTAGTTCAGGCGGATGGCGGCGGGCTTTGTGGTGCCCCAGGCGCGGGCGAGCTGGCGGATTTGCTCGACGGGAATGCCGCACACCTCGGCCGCACGCTCGGGCGGCCATTGCAGGGCGCGGTCACGCAGCTGCTCCCAGCCCAGCGTGTGCTGGGCGATGTAATCGTGGTCGAGCCAGTCGTGGGCGATCAGCTCGTGCATCAGCGCCAGCGCCAGGGCTGCATCGGTGCCGGGGCGCAGGGCGATGTGTTCATGGCACTTGTCGGCGGTTTCGCTCTTGCGCGGGTCTATGCACACCAGCTTGGCACCATTGCGCTTGGCCTGCTGGGCGTAGCGCCAGAAGTGCAGGTTGCTGCCAATCGAGTTGCTGCCCCAGATGAGGATGAGCTGGGATTCGGCAAAGAACTCCACCTTCATGCCCACCTTGCCGCCCAGCGTTTGCACCAGCGCTTCGCCACCGGCCGATGCGCAGATGGTGCGGTCCAGCAGCGAGGCGCCCAGGCGGTGGAAGAAGCGCCGGTCCATGCTTTCCCCCTGCACCAGGCCCATGGTGCCCGCGTAGCTGTAGGGCAGGATGGCCTCGGGGGCGCGGGCGGCAATGGCTTGCAGGCGCTGGGCAATGTCGCTTAGCGCTTCGTCCCAGGTCACGGGCGTGAACTGGCCGCTGCCTTTGGCGCCGCTGCGCTTGAGCGGCGTGAGAATGCGCTCGGGGTGGTAAGTGCGCTCGGTGTACTTGCTCACTTTCGCGCACAGCACACCATCGGTGTGGGGGTGATCCGGGTTGCCTTGCACCCGGGTGGCCACGCCGTTTTCCACAGTGGTGACCAGGCCGCAGGTGTCGGGGCAGTCATGCGGGCAGGCGCCCCGAATGCTCAGAGGCGCTGCGGGTGTGGGGTTTTCGCTAATAAATGCAGACATTTGTTCGTGGCCGTCTGAAAATTCGACTGTAATGATTTGTGGACGCAAGCTCGCGACTTGCCCGCGCTGCAGCAAGGGCCGGTGTGGCGGTTATACGTTGCCCCTGACACAAAACCAACCCTCAACACCCACCATGCAACCCTCCGTTTTGAACCGCAGACAGTTTTCCCTGGGCATTGGCGCTACCGCGCTGGCCGGTTTTGGCGTGGCACGGGCCCAAAGTGAAGGCCGCATCGTGCTGGGACAGTCTGCCGCATTTTCAGGCCCGTCCGCGCAATTGGGCATCCAGTTCAACCAGGGGGCCAAGCTGTTTTTTGACCAGCTCAACGCTGCCGGTGGCGTGGGCAAGCGCATGGTGGAAATCCGTACGCTGGACGACGGCTATGAGCCCGACCGCTGCGCTGAAAACACCCGCAAGCTCCTTGCGGACGACGTGTTTGCGCTGTTTGGCTATGTGGGCACACCCACCAGCCTGGCGGCAGTGCCCCTGTTCAACCAGGCCAAGGTGCCGTTTTTCGCCCCGTTCACGGGGGCTGAGTCGCTGCGCCAGCCGTTCAATCGCCTCGCCTTCCATGTGCGGGCTTCGTACTACGACGAAACCGCGCTCATCGTGCGCCAGCTGGTCAACCTGGGCATCAAGAAGATCGCCGTGTTCCACCAGAACGATGCCTATGGCAAGGCTGGGCTTGACGGCGTGAACAAGGCGCTGGCCGAGCACAAGCTGCCCCTGGCAGGCGCTGCCACGGTGGAGCGCAACTCGGTGGACGTGGCTGCCGCCGTGGAAAAGCTGGTGGCCGCCAAGCCCGATGCGGTGGTGCCGATCGCCGCCTACGGCGCCAGCGCCGCCTTTGTGCGTGCCGCCCGCAAGGCAGGTTTCGGCGGCACGTTCTACAACGTGTCGTTCGTGGGCACGCAGGCGCTGGCCGACGAGCTGGGCAAGGATGGCGCCGGTGTGGTGGTGTCGCAGGTGGTGCCGTCGCCCTACCAGCCCTCGCGCCAGATCACCCGCGAGTTTCTGGACGCCATCAAAAAGGCGGGCGACAAGGTGCAGCCCAACTATTCCAGCATGGAAGGCTTCCTGGCCGCCCGCATCTTCACCGAAGGCCTGCGCCAGGCCGCAGCCAGCGGCAAGATCAGCCGCGACAGTTTCATCTCTGGCATGGAAGGCCTGGGCACCCAGGTGATTTCGGGCTTTCCGGTGTCGTTTGGCCCGAATGACCACACGGCATCCAGCTTTGTGGAGATGTCCATGCTCACCGGCGATGGCCGGGTGAGAACCTGACACGTTGCGCAAGCCCTGCAACCACCATCCAAGCCCGGCGCGAAAGTGCCGGGCTTTTTTTTATGTCTGATTTTTTGCCCGATGGTGGGGCAGGTGCGGCGTCAGTCCATGGACTGGGTATTCGCCAGCCCCTGCATGAACGCCTCACAGCGCCCCAACTGTTCCAGGCTCACGAACTCGTCGGGCTGGTGGGCTTGCTGGATGCTGCCGGGGCCGCACACCACGGTGGGGATGCCGGCGTTTTTGAACAGCCCGGCTTCGGTACCGAAGGCCACCAGCGTGGTGCCGGCTTCGCCGCTCAGCCGCTGGGCCAGTCGGGTTACGGCGTCGTCCTTGCTGCCCAGGAAGCTCGGGATCTCGCAGATGGTCTCAAAGCCAAAACCTGCGTCTGGCGCCACCTTTTTCATCGCGGGCTCCAGCGACTTGGCATAGGCCAGCACTTCCGCTTGCATCTGCGCGGCGTTGGCCGTGGGCAGGTCGCGGAATTCGTAGCGGAATTCGGCGTCGCGTGGCACCACGTTGTCGGCAATGCCACCGTGGAACTGGCCGACGCTGGCGGTGGAAAAGGGCACGTCAAAGCCTTCAAAGCGGGGCTCGTGCTGCTCAAAGCCCTCGGCCATGTCGCGCACGCGACCCACCACGCGGGCGGCCATTTCAATCGCGTTGACGGAGTGTGGGGTCAACGAAGAGTGCGCCTCTTTGCCGCGCACACAGCACTTGTAGCGGTACACACCCTTGTGGGCAATGGCGGGCACCATGAGCGTGGGCTCACCCACAATGCAGGCCAGGGGCTTGATGCTGGCGTCGCGCAGGTCGGCAATCAGCTCTTTCACACCAAAGCAGCCCACTTCCTCGTCGTAGCTGAAGGCGAAGTGCACCGCGAACGGGGCCTTGCTGTTCAGGAAGGCTTCTGCGTGGGCCAGGGCCAGGCCGATGAAGGCCTTCATGTCGGCACTGCCGCGGCCGTAGAGCTTGCCGTCCTGCACCAGCGCGCTCAACGGGTCCATGCTCCAGTCCTGCCCCGTCCAGGGCACGGTGTCGGTGTGACCCGAAAGAATGATGCCGCTGGGCTTGCCCTCGCCCAGCGTGGCGAACAGGTTGGCCTTGGTCTTGTCGGCGTTGAATGTCAGGCGGCTTTTCACGCCCAGTTGGGCCAGCGTGTCGCGCACAAAGTGGATCAGCTCCAGATTGGAGTTCTGGCTGACGGTGTTCATGCGCACCAGGGTTTGTGCAATTTCGAGGGCGCGGGCAGAGAGCATGGGCGGAACCAGGGCTGAAGGTGGAAATACCCGTTTCGGCATAAGGTGGTCTGCCACCACTAGGGATGTCCTGCATAACTCCCTGCGGTCTGTGATAGCGCGGCCTCGGGCAGTCCGCTGCGTTGCTTTTCTTGCCAATAGCACGGCTATTGGCTGCCAAAAGCCGCCTTGCGGCCTATCCCGATCCGCACTACCACCGACTCGCGAGGGTTATGCAGGACATCCCTAGCGTGGCAGGGCTCTTGCTGGCGGGCTAGACTGTGCGATCGTAAGGATGCATATCATGAACGTTATCGACTCCATCGTCACCCAGGCCGCGGGTATTGCAGCGGTGCGCCGGGATATCCACGCCCACCCCGAGCTGTGCTTTGAAGAAGTGCGTACCGCCGACGTGGTGGCGGGCAAGCTCACCGAATGGGGCATTCCCATCCACCGCGGGCTGGGCAAGACGGGTGTGGTGGGCATCGTGCATGGCCGCGACGGCGGCGCCTGCGGGCGTGCCATTGGCCTGCGCGCCGACATGGACGCACTGCCCATGCAGGAGTTCAACACCTTTGAGCACGCCAGCAAGCACCACGGCAAGATGCACGCCTGCGGCCACGATGGCCACACGGCCATGCTGCTGGCAGCGGCGCAGCACTTTGCCAAGCACCGCAACTTTGACGGCACGGTGTACCTCATCTTCCAGCCTGCGGAAGAGGGCGGCGGCGGCGCCCGCGTGATGATTGAAGACGGCCTGTTTGAAAAATTCCCCATGCAGGCTGTGTACGGCATGCACAACTGGCCGGGCATGCCCGCAGGCACCATGGCCGCCAGTGCGGGGCCGGTGATGGCATCGACCAGCGAATTCAAGATCACCGTGCGCGGCAAGGGCGGCCACGCTGCCATGCCCCACATGGGGGTGGACCCGGTGCCGATTGCCTGCCAGATGGTGCAGGCCTTCCAGACCATCATCAGCCGCAACAAGAAGCCGGTGGATGCGGGGGTGATCTCGGTCACCATGATCCACACGGGCGAGGCCACCAACGTGGTGCCCGACAGCTGCGAGCTGCAAGGTACGGTTCGCACCTTCTCGTTTGAAGTGCTCGACCTGATCGAAAAGCGCATGCGCCAGGTGGCCGAGCACACCTGCGCCGCGCACGACGCGGTGTGCGACTTTGAATTTGTGCGCAACTACCCGCCCACCATCAACACCCCGGCCGAAGCGCAGTTTGCCCGCAAGGTGATGGCCAGCATCGTGGGCGAAGACAAGGCGCTGGACCAGGAGCCCAGCATGGGCGCGGAAGACTTTGCCTACATGCTGCAGGCCAAACCGGGCGCATACCTGTTCATTGCCAACGGCGATGGCAGCCACCGCGAAATGGGCCACGGCGGCGGGCCTTGCACGCTGCACAACCCCAGCTACGACTTCAATGACGACCTGATCCCGCTGGGTGGCACGTTCTGGGTGCGTCTGGCCGAGGAATGGCTGGCGGCCCAGGCCAAGTCTGCCTGAGAGACTGCCCCACATGCCCTGCCGTTGATTGAAAGAATAGTTCCATGATTGGTATCACCGAAGCCTTTTCGCCCACCTACGCGGTAGCCCGCCGGAAGTTTCTGGAGGCTGCCGCCGCAGGCGGGCTGGAGGTGGAGTCCCCCACCCACCCGCTGGCCGGGCGTGACGGCGAGGTGCTGGCCATGGACGTGGCTTTGGATGGCCCCCGTGGCGCCGACAAGCTGCTGATGGTGAGCAGCGCCTGCCACGGGGTGGAGGGATACTGCGGCAGCGGCGTGCAGGTGTTTGCGCTGCACGACGCCGAGTGGCGAGCCAAGGCGCGCGATGCTGGCGTGGCGGTGCTTTACATCCATGCGCTCAACCCGTACGGCTTCTCGCACATTCGGCGTGCCACGCACGAAAACGTCGATCTCAACCGCAACTTCCATTCCTTCACCGGGCCCTTGCCAGACAACGCTGCCTACCGCGAGGTAGCGCCCCTGCTGCTGCCCGACGTGTGGCCGCCCAACGCCGCCAACGTGCAGGCGGTGCAAGCCTTCATTGCCGAGCGCGGCGAGCCCGCCTGGCAGGCTGCCATCACCCGGGGGCAGCATGAGTTTGCGCAGGGCTTGTTCTATGGCGGCACCGCACCCACCTGGAGCAACCAGACCTTGCGCCAAGTGCTGCGCGAACACGGCACCCGTGCGCAGCGCCTGGCCTGGATTGACCTGCACACGGGCCTGGGCCCGAGCGGCCTGGGCGAGCGCATCTACGCGGGCAAGGACGATGCCGCCGCCGTGCAGCGCGCGCGCCAGTGGTGGGGTGGCGGCGGTGCCACGCCCGTGACTTCGATCTACGACGGCTCATCCACCTCGGCCTTCCTCACGGGGCTGATGTGGACGGCCATCTACGACGAGTGCCCACAGGCCGAATACACCGGCATTGCCATGGAATACGGTACCGTGCCGGTCACCGAAGTCATCCAGGCGCTGCGCGCCGAGCACTGGCTCAACATCCACCCCGAAGCCCCGGCCGAGCTGGCCGCACAGATCAAGGCCCAGATGCTGGCCGCCTTCTACACCGACACCGATGCATGGAAAGGCCAGATCATCAGCCAGGCGCGGCAGTCGCTGTTCCAGGCGGTGGATGGTTTGACGGGTTATTGATAAAAAAGCCCTGCAGCGCTTATCTGGTAAGCGCAATGTGCTATCAAAATGTGAGCATTTTGGTGAAGGCCCATGCGTTACTGGCGCTGCCGGGGAGTGTCGTGTGGACGTCGCTCGCTGGCCGCCGCACTGGGCAGTGGCGGCCTGAGGCTCTAAGATGGCGCGGCTCTTTTTTTGTGTTTTTTGCACCCTTCCCCATCCGATACGGAGACAACCACATGTCCGACCTGAACGCCGCTTTTGAAGCCGCCGTCGCC